>DAIUFO010000255.1:624-5935 GCA_036844545.1 Chloroflexota bacterium | reverse complement strand
CGGCGATTGCTGATGGAATTCTCAGTTTGATTGTTTACCCTGTGTTTGCATTTGTGGCAACACATACGACGAGGCAAGTCAGGGTCGAGTTTTGAGCAGCGGGGCGTTCGATCCGCTGTCCTCGATGTCCAAGGTGGACCGTGAGGGCGTCGAACGGCAGCAGCGCCAGATGGCGCGCAGGCTGATTGGGTTCCGCGTAGCCGTCGTCCTGTCCTTCGTCGTCCTCAGCGTAAAGCTGTGGGACATGCAGGTGGTCCACAGCGACAACTACATCAGCAAGGCCGTCCAGAACCGGGTGCGCGAGCGCACTGTCAAGGCGCCGCGGGGAGTCATCTACGACCGCAACCATCGCCAGCTGGTGTCCAACACGCCCAGCTTCGACGTGAGCATCGACGTCGAGGACTTGCCGTCCAAGCAGCAGTCGGCGGTCGTGGCCCGTTTGGCCAAGCTGCTGCAAACGGATCCGAGGCCGATCGACGACGCCATCAACCAGCGGCGCCAGGCGGCGGCGTCCATCCCCGTCACGGTCGCAAGCAGCATCCCCTGGGAGACCGTGCTGGCCCTCAAGGAGGAGCACATCGATCTGCCGGGTGTGCTGCCCGTTCCGCGAACCATCCGCGGCTACGTGGATGGCCCGCTGCTGTCTGGGATCGAGGGCTACGTGGGGCCTGTCACTCAGGAGGAGTATCCCGAGCTGAAGCAGCAAGGCTACGAGCAGGACGACAAGATCGGTCGGGCCGGCGTGGAGCTGACCTACCAGGACGACCTGCGCGGCAGCAACGGCCTGCAGCACGTGGAGGTCGACTCCGGAGGCCGTGAGGTGCAGGTGCTCAGCGAAGTGGCCGCCAAGGCAGGCAACAGCCTGGAGCTGACCATCGACAGCGACCTGCAGACGGACGTGACCAGCTACCTGCGCTGGGGCCTCGATCGCGCCCACTGCTACGAAGCCAATCCCAACGCCAAAGCCTGGACGGCCAACTGTCCGGCCGAGGTGAAGGCGCAGATGTCCAAACCCCAGCTGGACGGCGGCCATGGCGACGACGGCGCGGCCATCGTGATGGACGTCCACACCGGCGAGATCCTGGCCATGGCGGCCTTTCCGCGGTACGACAACAACGTCTTCACCGGCAGAGCCATCGATCAGGCCAAGGCCGCGGAGATCCTTACCCGCCACGACCACCCCCTCATCAACCGGGCCCTCGCGGCAACGCCGCCGGCATCCACCTTCAAGCAGATCGTGGCTGCCGCCGCGCTCGGCGACCACGTTGTGTCGGCGGCCACGGCCTTCCCGGTGGGGGCGTGCTGGTCGGGCATCCAGTTTTGCAACTGGAACCGGCAAGGCTACGGCAGCATGAACGTGGTCGACGCCATCGCCCAGTCCAACGACATTTGGATGGCCAGCGTCGTCGCCGGCAATGGCGCCGTCCACGGCCTGGGCCCGGACCGGCTGGCCTGGTACGCCCAGCAGTTCGGCATCGGCTCCCAGACCGGCCTCGACCTGCCCTTCGAGCAGAAAGGCCTGGCCCCCACCACTGCCTGGAAGGCGGCCAACTTCAAGGGCGACGACCAGACCTGGTACCAGGGCGACTCGCTCAACGCGGCCATCGGCCAGGGCTACAACCTCGCCACCCCGCTGCAGATGTTGAACGTCGCCGCCACCGTGGCCAACGGCGGTCAGCGCATGGTGCCGCACGTGGTCAGGGCCGTGGTGGATTCCAAGGCCAACGTGGTCCGCGAGATCAAGCCGGAAGTTGCCGAGCAAGTGCCGGTCGATCCCCAGTACCTGGAAATCGTCCGACAGGGCATGCGCAAGGGCGTGATCGAAGGTTCCTCGGTGGCGACCAACCTCCATGAGCTGCGAGTGGCAGGCAAAACAGGCACTGACGAGATCACCGCCCCCGGCCCGGACGGCAAGCCTGTCCTCTACGCCAACGGCGCCCCGCCGGAGAATGCCTGGTGGGTGGGCTTCGCGCCATACGACAACCCGCAAATCGCGGTCGTCGTGTGGGTCCACGATGCCAACGAAGGCGCCGCCTTCGCCGTGCCCGTGGCTCGTAAGATCCTGGCTCGCTACTTCCACGTATCAGATGTGCGCAACCCGTTCGGCTGCGACACACCGAAGGCAACGCCTGGCCCGTGCGCCAACTATCAAGCCTGGATGCGGGCTCGAAACGTCTACACCGATCCGATCCAACGGGAGAGCCAGGCGGAAGATTTCCACGATCCCGCCTTCCCGATGCCGACGGATATCCTGCCCGAGCCCTTGGCCAGCACGGCAGCCAAGCCGAGTGCCGTGGCCAAACCGAGCGCCAATGCGCGCTGACCCGCGCGACACCCTCACCCTAGCCCTCTCCCGGTCCTGCGCGGACGGCGAAGGGCGGGCGAGGGGAGAGCTCGCATGATCGAGAAGCGCTGGAACCCGTGGCTGCACTTCGACTACGTGCTGCTGGTAACGGCGCTGTTGCTGACCGCCTACGGCGTGGCGATGGTCTACAGCGCCACGCTGGCGGATAGCCCTAAGGACTCGCCGTTCTTCAGCACCTTTCCCGGCCACCAGGCCGTTTTCGCCGTCCTCGGGCTGGCCTTGCTGATCGTATTCACCGCCATCGACACCAAAGTGATCCAGGCCGCCGGCTACCCCATCTACGCCATCAACCTGCTGCTGCTGGTGGCGGTCGCGGTCATCGGCGCCCGCTCGCACGGGGTGCAGCGCTGGATCGACATCGGCTTCTTCCGCTTTCAGCCGTCAGAGCTGGCCAAGCTGCTGATCATCCTCACCCTGGCCAAGTTCTTCGCCGATAACCGCGAACGGCTGCACTTGTTCCGCTATGTGCTGTTGTCGCTGGCGATCGTCGGCCTGCCAGTGGCGCTGGTCTACGTCCAGCCCGACTTTGGCACATCCATGGTCCTCATCGCCATCTGGCTCGGCATGGCCGTTATGGCCGGCGTTCGGCTGGTGCACCTGGGCCTGTTGGGCATGGGCGTGGCACTGGCCGGGCCGCTGCTGTGGCAGTTCATGAAGGACTACCAGCGCACCCGCCTGCTGATCTTCATGAACCCCGAGTCCGACCCTTCGGGGGAGGGCTACAACATGATCCAGTCGCGCATCAGCGTGGGCTCGGGCGGTTGGCTGGGGCAGGGCTTCGCCCAGGGTACCCAGAGCCAGCTCGACTTCCTCAAGGTCCAGCACACCGACTTCATCTTCGCCGTGCTGGGCGAAGAGCTTGGCTTTGTGGGGGCCATGGCGCTGTTCCTGCTGTTCATCATCCTGCTGTTCCGAATCGTCCGCTCGGCCTCCGTGCAGAAGGAAGTGTTCGGACGGACGTTCGCGGCCGGCGTGGCCAGCATGCTGCTGTTTCAGATATTCATCAACGTTGGTATGACGGTAGGGCTCATGCCGGTGACAGGCATCCCGCTGCCATTCATCAGCTATGGCTCGTCGAACCTGCTCACTACGCTGATGGCCTTCGGCGTCCTCCAGAGCCTGCTCACCGGCAGCAAAAAGACGGCCTGGGATGGGTACTCGTCCGGATAGGGCAAAGGGGATAGGCCAAAGGGCAAAGTGGGTACTAATCCCCTTTGCCCTATCCGCTTTGCCCTTTGCCCTCTTGGCTTGCGTGGGGTTGGGGGGCTCCGCGGCGCCGGCGCTCAGCGAGCAGGAGATCGCGCAGCGAGCTGTGGACAAGCTCAGCTCCCTCAACAGCTTCCACTTCGACCTGAGCACGGACACGGGCGGCAAGCCCGCTGGGGGCGGCTTCGTGCTGGTATCGGCGAAGGGCGACGCGGCCCGGCCGGACAAGCTCTCGGCGGCCCTCCAGGCCAGCGTCGGCGGCTTCACCGCCGCGCTCAACTACGTGGCGGTGGACGGCAAGCACTACATGACTGACCCCATCTCCCGGCAATGGATGGAAGTGCCGGCCCAGTTCAACACCATCGCCGTGTTCTCGCCCGAAACGGGCGCGCCGGCCATCGTCAGGAGCATGCAGGGGCTGAAGAACCAGCGCGCCGAGCAAGTGGATGGCGTGGCCAGCTATCACCTCTCGGGCCAAATCCCCGGCGACGTCCTGCTGCCGCTGCTGGGTGCCTCCGCGGCCGGGCAGCTCAAGGCTGGCGTGTGGATCGGCACGAGCGATTTCCTGACCCGGAGGATCGCGCTGACCGGCGCCATTTTCCAGGGTGAGCCGGACACCACCGTCCGTACGCTGCTGCTCAGCAATTTCGACAAACCCGTGACCATCACCGCCCCCTCGCCCGGAACCCGCTGACGCGCCCAACCTTCACCGTCGGGGTCGCCACCGCCGGGGTGTTCCTCGCGGCACTCGACCAGACGGTCATCCTGACGGCCATTCCGGAGATGCTGCGGGACGTCAACGTCAGCCTGACGCAGCTGGACCAGGCGTCCTGGATCGTGACCGGCTACCTGTTGGGCTACGTTTCGGTGCTGCCGCTGATGGGCCGCCTCAGCGACGTGTACGGGCGCCGGCCGGTGTACCTGGCCTCGCTGGGCGTGTTCGCCGCCGGCTCCGTGGCCTGCGCCCTGGCGCGCAACCTGGGCTGGCTGGTGGCCGCGCGGGTCTGCCAAGCCATCGGCGGCGGAGCGCTGCTGCCTGTGACCTTCGCGCTGGTAGCGGACCACCTTCCGGTGGCCAAGCGCGCCGTCTGGCTGGGCGCCATCGGCGCCGCCGCCGAAGCCGGCGGCGTGCTCGGTCCCCTCTACGGCGCCGCCATCGTCCAGCACCTCGGCTGGCGCTGGATCTTCTGGCTCAACGTGCCGCTCGCGGTTGCGCTTTGCAGTCCCCTCGCCCGCTGGCGGGAGAGGGCTAGGGTGAGGGTGGTCGTCCCCGCGGCGCCAGGTTCCCTCACCCCAACCCTCTCCCGCTTCGGCGGGCGAGGGAGCTCCCCGTCCGTCGACTGGCCGGGCGGCATCCTGTTCGCCGCCGGCCTGACCGCCCTGACCATCGGCCTCAGCGGCTCGAGCGATCCCACCAGCTCGGCGTCGCCCATTCAGCTGGGTCGCGCCGTTCCCCTCACCGCCGTCGCGCTGATCGTTGGCGCGATCTTCATCCGGCGTCAGCGGCGGGCTCCTGAGCCGCTGGTGCCGCTGGCACTTTTTCGGAGCCGAAGCTTTGCCGCCGCGAACGGCGTCAACGCCCTTGTCGGCGTGGCCCTGATCGCCGGCATGGTGGACGTGCCGCTGTTCGCCGCCACCGTGCTCGGCCGCTCACCCATCGCCGCCGGCCTGGCCCTGCTTCGCCTCACCGCCCTCATCCCCGTCGGCGCGCTCGTCGGCGGCTGGCTGGCGGCCCGGCTG
>DAIUFO010000255.1:0-614 GCA_036844545.1 Chloroflexota bacterium | reverse complement strand
TGCGCTGGGACGCCGTTTCGGCCGCCGGGCTCCTACTGGCGTCCGGCGGTTTCTTCCTGATGAGCCGCTGGACACTGGCCGTTTCAGACGCGGCCATGACGCCTGGCCTGGTGCTCGCCGGGCTCGGCTTTGGGCTCGTGGTCGCGCCCGTTACCACCGCCGTGCTGGCCGCTGTGGGCGAGAAGGATCGCGCCCTCTCGACGGCTCTCCTCACGGTCATGCGCATGGCCGGCATGACCCTCGGGCTGGCGGCCCTCACCAGTGTCGCCTTCTACCGTTTCAATCAGCTCGTCCAGGGCCTGACGCTGCCACTGCCCCTTCCAGGTGAGCCATCCGAGGCCCTCACCCAGCGCTTTGCCGCGTACCAGGCCGCGATAAGCAATGCCGCGCTGGACGTATTCACCAGCATCTTCCTCATCGCCGCCGCGATCTGTGTCGTGAATTGCTTGGTCAGTGTTTGCCTGCCCCTAGTACTTTGGTCGGGCAAGAAGCAACTGACGGCAGATGCCTGAGTAGACTGAGATCGTGAGCGCAGTTATCGAACGGCTTCGTAGCGAAACCGAGGCGCGACACGACGAAACCTGCCCCGTCGCCCGAACGGCAGCCGTCATCGG
>DAIUFO010000254.1:258-5946 GCA_036844545.1 Chloroflexota bacterium | reverse complement strand
CCAACGGCCCAGTGCCTTCCAGTCTGCCCCGCCGCAAAAAACACCAGCCACCTAGACGTGCCTTCAACGATTCGCTTACAGTAGTGGCCAAACAGAGTGTTAGGAGCGGGACCATGATGCGCAAGGACCTTCGGATCTCTCGGCGCGCGCTGCTGCGAAGCGGCGCGGCGGCGGCGGCGATTTCAGCCGCGAGCACGTTGCTCGCTGCTTGCGGCGGATCGGCCAGCGCGCCGGCCCCCTCGACAGCGGCGAGCCCAAAACCGTCGAGTGCCCCGCCGGCGGATAGTCCCGGCAGCGCTGCGCCAAGCGGCAGCCCGGCGGCATCGGCCAAACCGGCGGCCAGTCCGGCCAGTAGCGTGGGCGCGGGCGGTAAGGAGATCCTTTTCGGCGCGATTTATCCGCTGAGCGGCGCGGCTGCCCCCACCGGCATTGATCTCAAGAACGGCGTCGACCTCGCCGTCGAGATCGTCAACAACAAGCACGCGGATCTGAGCGCGCTGCCGTTCGCGGCCGGCGAGGGCTTGCCGGACATGGGCGGCGCCAAGCTCAAGGTGGTCTATGGCGATAGCCAGGGCGATCCCAGCAAAGGCGCCAGCGAAACCGAGCGGCTGGTATCGCAGGAACACGTGGTGTGCGTCATCGGCTGCTATCAATCGAACGTCACCCAAACGGCGAGCCAGCGCGCCGAGCAGTTGCAGATCCCTTTCCTGAACCCGGAGTCGACCTCGCCCAGCCTCACCGAGCAGGGCTACAAGTGGTTCTTCCGAGCCACACCCAACGACTCGACCTTTGACGAGAACTTCTGCCAGTTCCTGCAGCAGTTCAACAAGACCACGCCGCTGCCAAACAACAAGCTCGCGCTCTTTCACGAGAATACCCTGTTCGGCTCCGACGTAGCGAAGTACATGAAGCAGTTCGCGCCGCAGTACGGCTTGCAAATCAGCACGGACGTCGCCTACGCGCCCAACGCGGCAGATCTGACCTCGGAGATCCAGCGGCTCAAGGCTGACGCTGCCCCAGTGCTCATTCAGGCTTCGTACGTGGCCGACGCGACACTGTCAATCAAGACCTACAAACAGCTTGGCTACCTGCCCAAGATCCTGATCGCCCAGGACGCCGGCTTCGTGGACAGCACATTCATCAAGAACGTCGGCAAGGATGCCCAGGCCATGATCAGCCGCGAGGTGTGGGCGCTCGACCTCGGGGCCAAGAAGCCGATCGTAACTAGTGTGAACGACCTCTTCAAGTCTCAGTACAAGACCAACATGAACGGCAACTCAGCGCGCACGTTCACAGGCGTATTCGTCATCGCCGATGCTATCAACCGGGCAAAGTCGACCCAGCCCGCGGCCATCCAGAACGCGCTGAAAACAACCGACCTCAAGAGCAGCCATCTGATCATGCCGTGGGACGGGGTGAAGTTTGATGAGAAGGGTCAAAACACGCAAGGCGCAGGCATCCTGATCCAGATTCAGGATGGTGAGTACAAGACCGTGTGGCCGGACAGCGTGGCCTCGGCCAAAATCATCTACCCGCTCCCGGACTGGGCCAAATAGCTGGTGCTCCGTCCTGACCTCCTGGTGCAGGTCGTCATCAGCGGTTTGCTGATCGGCCTGGTGTTCTCGCTGGTCGCGATCGGCCTGACCCTCATTTGGGGCGTGATGGACATCGTGAACTTCGCCCACGGCGAGTTCCTGATGTTGGCGATGTACGCTGCCTTCTGGCTGTACGCGTTGTTCGGCATCGATCCCATTCCGTCGCTGCCGATCAACATCTTCGTGCTTTCACTGGTTGGCATCGTGACCTATCTGCTGCTGATCCGGCGCATTCTGCGAGCGCCGATGGTGGCCCAGATCTTCGCCACCTTCGGACTGACCATTTTCCTCCGGGGACTGGCGCAGTTCTTGTGGACACCGAACTACCGCACCGTACAGCATCCTCTCGTGGAGGGCTCGCTGGCCTTCCATGGCGTGGCCCTGGGCCTGCCGCAGCTGGCCGCCGGCGCGGGCTCATTGATCGCCACGGGCGCGCTGATGTGGTTCATCAACCGCACCGAAACGGGCATGGCTCTGCTGGCGGTGGCGGAAGATCGGACGGCTGCCGCGCTGATGGGTATCGACGCGGAGCGGATATACATCCTGGCCTGGGCCATCTCGGCCGGTTGCGTGGCCATCGCCGGAGGCTTGCTGGCGCTGTTCTTCAGCATCTATCCTGAGGTGGGCGCCGTATTCGGGCTGATCGCCTTCGTGACGGTCGCGCTAGGCGGCTTCGGCAGCATTTCAGGGGCGTTCGTGGCCGGCATCCTGATCGGCCTGGTGCTGACCATCTCCGGTTTCTTGATCGATCCCGCGTTCAAATATGCCATCGTGTACGCCTTCTACCTGGTGGTGGTGCTCATCCGCCCGCAAGGGCTTTTTGGAGCACGGGCATGAGACGGCAGTGGGCGGTCGTGCTGGCATGCGCCGTTGCGCTGGCCTTTCCGCTGCTGTTTCAGGACAACTTCTCGAATAACCTGGCCATCCTGGTGCTGCTGTACGCCATGCTGGGCACCGCCTGGAATGTGCTGGGCGGCTTTGCCGGGCAGGTGTCGCTGGGGCACGCCATGTTTTTTGGGACGGGCGCTTACACCAGCTCGTGGCTGCTGGCCCATGCGCACGTCAACCCCTGGCTGGGCATGCTGGCCGGCGGCGCGGCGGCCATCGTGCTGTCGCTGATCGTCGGCTACCCGACCTTCCGCCTGGCGGGCCACTACTTCGCCATTGCCACCATCGCCGTGGGGGAGATCGTGGTCGCCGTCGCCACTAACTGGGAGCCGGTCGGCGGCGCCGTCGGGTTGACGCTGCCGCTCCAGCCACCGTCGCCGTTGAATTTTCAGTTTGGCACCGGCAAAACCGGCTACTACTACATCATCCTGGCGTTGCTCGCGGCGGCTGTGCTGGCAGCCTGGCTGGTCCAGCGCTCACGCATTGGCTTCTATCTGGCCGCCATACGCGAAGATCCGGAGGGTGCCCGCAGCGTGGGCATCAACCTGCGCAGCTGCAAGCTGATAGCGATTGCCGTCAGCGCGCTGTTCACCGCACTGGGCGGCAGCTTCTATGCCCAGTACGTGCTGTTCATCGACCCCGGTAGCGTGCTGTCGCTGAACCTGTCGATTCTCATCTCGCTGGTGGCGATCCTGGGCGGGGTAGGGACGTTGTGGGGGCCGCTCATCGGGGCGCTGGTGCTGCTGCCGCTGTCGGAGTTCACGCGGGTGTACCTGGCCAACCTGGGCGGTGGCGGCCGGGCCGTGAACCTGGTCATCTATGGCTTCCTGATCATGCTCATCTCCGCCTACCAGCCCAACGGGTTGGTTGGGTTGTTCAAACGCCGCCGTAAGCGGTCGGGGCTGGACCAGGGGTCACTGGCCGATCAACGGCCGCCTGAAGGCGCGCTGGTATGAGGCAGCCGCTGCTCCGGCTGGACGATGTCACCAAGCGCTTTGGCGGGTTGATCGCCAACAGCGAGGTGTCGTTCGAGGTTGAGGCCGGTGAGATTGTCAGCTTGATTGGCCCCAACGGCGCCGGCAAGACGACGCTTTTCAGCTGCATCTCCGGCTTCTACCGGCCGGAGGGCGGGCGGATCTGGCTGCAGGGGACCGATGTGACTGGCCTGGGCCCCGAAGTGCTGGCGCACCGCGGCCTGGTACGGACCTTCCAGCTGGTACGAGTATTCAAGGAGATGACCACTCGCGAGAACGTGATGGTCGGGGCCTTCCTGCATGGCCGCGACCGCCGCGAGACCGAGCGGCTGGCCGCATCCGTCCTGGAACTGACCGGGCTCAGCGCCTGCGCCGATGCGCTGGCTCGCAACCTGACTACGGCCCAGCGCAAACGCCTCGAGCTGGCGCGGGCGCTGGCGACCAAACCCAAGCTGCTGCTGCTGGACGAAGTCATGTCCGGGCTCACAGCGTTTGAGATGCACGAAGCGGTCGCGCTGCTGCGCCAGCTCAACCAGCAGGGCATTACGCTGCTGCTGGTGGAACACATCATGGAGGTGATCATGCCCATCTCGAACCGCATCGTCGTACTCGATCATGGGATCAAAATCGCCGAGGGACCGCCATCCGAAATCGCCAGGAACCCGGCTGTCATCCGCGCCTATCTGGGCGAAAAGTACATCTCAACGGCTCGTTCATGACCGCTTCGCCGGACGATGGCGTTCAGCTGGCAGACGTTGCCACACCGCCCTTATTGCGGGTGAGCGAGCTGACTGCTGGGTATGACGGCATTCGAGCGCTGCACAGCTTGTCCTTCGATGTCCTCGCCGGCACGATCGTGTCCATCGTGGGCTCGAATGGCGCCGGCAAAACGACCACTTTGAGAGCGATCAGCGGCATCGTCCGCAGCCAGGGCTCGGTCCGCTTCGCCGGCGAGGAGCTGCTTGGCCTCGGCGCGCATCAGGTCGTTCGGCGAGGCATCGCTCACGTGCCGGAAGGGCGGCATCTGTTCGCCCGCTTGAGCGTCGAGCAGAACCTGCGTCTGGGCGGCTATCGTCGGGATGACCGCGATGAGACTATCGAGCGCGTCTACACCACCTTCCCAATCCTCAAAGAGCGCTCCAAGCAGCGCGCCGGCACGCTTTCAGGTGGAGAGCAGCAGATGTTGGCCATCGGTCGCGGTCTGATGCTCCGTCCGCGCTTGCTCATGCTCGACGAGCCTTCGCTGGGTATCGCGCCGCGCCTGGTGTCGGCGATCTTTGAAACCGTTGCACAGCTGCGAGCGGAAGGGCTGACCATCCTTCTGATCGAACAGAACGTGCAGGAATCGCTGGAGCTGGCGGACGAAGCCTATGTACTCCAGACAGGCAGACTTATCCTCGCTGGTCGAGGCTCGGATCTTCTGGCGAGCGATCTGGTCCGTCAAGCCTATCTTGGACTCAGTGTGGCGGCTGCAGGCTCTTGATCCTGTAGGGCGGCAATAATCCGGCCTCAGGCAGCGCGCTCGTAGAGATGATGAAGTCCGCTGAGGATGGTTTGCGTCCGAATCGGACCTACCCGTGCCAATGTTGAAGGTGTTGGCTACGTCGGCCTCTCCTTTAGGCAGGCCGCAGTGCCCAACGCCCGCTGACGGCGGTGAGTTCCAAGCACGGCCAGGCGGGCGCAGTTGACCGCGGCGGCAAGCAGCGCGAAGGTCGGCGGCGACCTTCGGCTGTCCCCGCACTCGGGCACGACGCCCACCGTGGCGACGGCGCATCAGGTGGCCAATCTTGCGTTCGACCTTGGGCCGGGTGGCCCTGTAGTCAGCTTGCCAGGCGAGGTCGGCCTGCTCGGCACGAGCCACAGTGAGCTGCGCCTCGTAAGGTCCGACAGAGACGGTGCGGCCGGGCACCGCACGTCGAGAGGCGCTCGACCACCTGCTGATCTTCGGTCGCCGTCACCTTACTCAGGTGATGAGCGAGTTCGTCGGGCATGACAACGAGGTGCGGCCTCATCAAAGCCTGGGGCAACAAGCCCCCAACCACCGAGTCAAGACTGGTTCCTGCAGCCGGCCACGTCGTCCGTCATGATCGGCTGGGCGGCTTGCTACACGGATATAGCCTGCAGCCTGACCGTTCCGACTTTCTTGACGGCACACGGCCATTTTGATCGTCAGGTGCCCCCACTCGGGGTCCAGGATGTGAAAGGAAGAGTGATTGACGTAGGCTTTCGTG
>DAIUFO010000254.1:0-248 GCA_036844545.1 Chloroflexota bacterium | reverse complement strand
CCTGCACTTGCTGCAAGCGATCAAGCCGGAATACGTCGGCTTCTCGGTCGCCTACCCGCTTCGTGGAACCGTGTTCTACGAAGAAGTCAAGGACTACATCAGCGTCGAGCAGTAGTGGCTGGAGAGTAACGAGAACCGCCCGCTCCATACCAATGCCTACTCCGCGCGCTTCTACCAGCAGACCATCCATTTGGCCAATAAGCGTCTGCAGCTGAGCCGGCAGCGGCCTGGGCGGCGCTGGCTGGTGG
>DAIUFO010000253.1:0-5946 GCA_036844545.1 Chloroflexota bacterium | reverse complement strand
CGAAGCAGCTTGCAGTGGTTTGAAGCCTCCCCCTGCAGGGCGGCTCCGGAGGGCCTACCTCCATCTCCTGCACAGCACGCGCTTCCAGAAGGTCTATGTCTTCACCCAAACCCTCCTTCTGCGCTCGCGGCGCAATAGAACTAATGTTCTAATCGCCTCGTGGATACTGACCGTCCGTTTCCGTGTCTCGATGGCCATACATACTCCGGTTGCCTGGGCCAGGAATGCTGGGCTGAGCGCTGCTGGAATGGGCGCCGCGTGCGCCTGAGCCATGCCGGCGAAGAGGTGCTCGCCGACGCGTTCGACCGGCCCTTGAAGGTGCTGCGCTACACCGCCAGCGACTGCCCCAACTGCATCCACGCGGTCGACCTGAAGGTCCAGGGCGAGCTGCGGTCGGCCGGCGGCCGCCTGGTCAAGCGCTGGACCATGTGCGAGCTCGGGTTGTGGGCCGGCCCGACCTCACTCTACAACCTGCTCACCCACCACGCGCCCGTGAAGCGCCTGGGCCACTGCGCCAGCTTTGAGGGAACCCCTCCCGACCAGATGCGCCCGAGCTCCTCCACAAGCGCCAAGGCGATCAATTCCGCGCCCGCCAGCGCCGCGTCCGCCTCCGGTCCGTGAAGCCGCGGGAGGCGCCGGCGGCTACCTAACTCGCGCCTGGAACTGCCGGCGGGCGATTGCGCATCAGCGCTACCATGGGGCATCCCAAGCAACGTGGAGGCGATGTGATGGCTATTGCGGAGCGCGAGATCACGGCAGTCCAAGCCGGCGAGGCGATCCTGCAGGTGCTGCTCGAGTGCGGCGTGGAGGACATCTTCAGCTCGCCCGGCTCGGACTGGCCGGCCATCTGGGAGGCCCTGGCCCGGCGCCGCGAGGAAGGCAATCCGCTGCCACGCTTCGTGAACTGCCGCCACGAGGAGCTGGCCGTGGCCATGGCCATGGGTTACTACCGCGCCTCGGGCAAGCTGCCGGTGGTGGTGCTGCACACCGGCGTGGGCGTACTCCACGGCGCCATGCCGATCCACACCGCGCGCCAGGACGGCATCCCCATGGTCATCCTGGCCGGCGACTCCGCCGCCTGGGGCGAGGACCGCGCCCACGATCCTGGCGCCCAGTGGCTGCACTCGCTCAGCGAGCCGGGGGGGCCGAGCGCCCAGGCGGAGCCGTACACCAAGTGGTCGGCAACGGTGGGCCACATCGACGCACTGCCGGGCATGGTGGAGCATGCCTGCCGCGTAGCCATGACGGCCCCGATGGGCCCGACCATCCTGACAGTGCCCATGGAGGTGTCGCTGGCCGAAGTGCGGGCCGAGCTGGTGCGAGCCACGCCAGTCAGCCGCGGGGCGACGCGCCCGCCGGCCGCCCAGATCGAGCACGTGGCGAGGCTGCTCGTGGACAGCCGCTTACCCATCATCATCACCGAGTACGCCGGTCGCGAGCCGGGCAACCTGGCTCGGCTGGTGGAGCTGGCCGAGCGGCTCTCGATCCCTGTGGCCGAGGCCTCCGTCCCGACCTGCACGAATTTCCCAACCGAGCATCCACTCCACGTGGGCTACGACGCCAAGCCGCACGTGGATGCCGCCGACGTGGTGCTGCTGCTGGGAACCAGGGCCCCTTGGCACCCGGCCTCGCGCCGGCCAGCCAACGGCGCGCAAGTCATCGTGCTGGACGAATCTCCGGGCAACGCCACCCTACCGACCTGGAACTACCCCGTGGACCTGTACGTGGCCGGGTCGATCGATCTCGCGCTGGACGACTTGAACGCGGCCGTGAAGAGCCTCGTGGCGCAGCAGCCTGTGTCGGAGCAGCTGCTGGAGGAGCGCCGCCGGCGAGCCGAAGCCGAGCACACCCGCCAGCGGGTCGACCTGGAGGGCCGTGTGGCCCGCTGGGCAGGCGAGACGCCGCTGCGCGACGGTTGGGTGCTGTCCGAGCTGGCCGAGATGCTGCCGGACGACGCCGTCGTGCTGGAGGAGACGACCACCACCCACGGCCTCATCAATCGCTGCATCCCGCGGCGGCGCGAGGGCGACTTCTACAGCCGCGTCACGGGCGGTCTGGGCGTGGTGATGTGCCAGGCGCTGGGCGTGAAGCACGCCCAGCCGGACAAGCTGGTCATCAGCCTCATGGGCGACGGCGCCTTCTACTACAACCCGGTGCTGCCGTGCCTGGGGTTGGCCCAAGAGGAGGGCCTGCCGACGCTGACGTTCGTGTTCGACAACCGGAGCTACGTGGCCATGGAGGCGGCGCTGCTGCGCTACTACCCTGAGGGCTCGGCCGCCCGCACCGGCGTCCACTTCGGCGGGCCAATCGCGCCTGAAACGGACTATGCCGGACTGGCGCGGCTGTACGGCGGCTTCGGCGCGCGTGTCGAGCGGCCCGAGCAACTCCGGCCGGCGGTGGAACAAGCCATGCGCGAAGTCCGCGGCGGCAAGCTGGCCATCGTCCACCTGGTGGTAGCCGCCGACTTCACCCGCGGAGGCTAGGCACCCAGCTCGGCCGCCGCTTGCGCTGCCGATCGGGCACGGCCGGCGCCAAGCCCGAAGGTGCCGCCAGCGAGGGAATGTCGCTCAGTGGCGAGCCGCCGATGCGGGCGACGATGTGAACCGCGGCTAGAGCGCTTCCACCAGGGCGTAGCGCTTGCGAAGCCACCACACCAGGCGGACCGCCAGCAGCGCGGCCACGATCAGGGCGTACGCCAGCGGCTGGCTCACGTCGCGCTTGACGCGCCACACGAAGTGGACGGACGCCAACGCGCCGGCCGGGTAGATCAGCCAGTGAATCTGCCGCCAGCGCACGTAGCCCAGGCGCTTGACCCAGCCCTTGGTAGAGGTGACCGCCAGCGGCAGCAGCAGCACCAGGGCGGTGAAGCCGACGGTGATGAACGGCCGCTTGAGGATGTCCGCCACGATGGCCGAGCCGTCGAACGATTGATCGACGAAGTAGCTGGCGAAATGGAGGGCCGCGTAGAAGAAGGCGAACAGCCCCAGCTCGCGGCGAACTCGTATGGGCCAGGTCCAGTCCCACAAGCGCCTGGCCGGCGTGCAGGCGATGGAGGCGATGATAAAGATCAGAGCCGACAGGCCGAGCTCGTTTTCCACTTCCTGGGTGGGAATGGCGCCTAGCTGGCCGTGGGCCAGCCGCCAGGCAATCCACACCAGCGGAAACAGCGCGCCGATGAGGATGCCCGGCTTCAGCCAGGGGTCGGGCACCTGGCGGCGCCGGGGTCGGGAGTCGGGAGTCGAGAGTCGAGATGCTTCGAGTTGGGAGCCGACTCCTGACTCCTGACTCCTGACTCCCATCAAAAATTCTTCCGCAGGTCCATGCCGGCGTACAGGCTGGCCACCTGGTCGGCGTAGCCGTTGAAGGGCAGCGTCGGCCGGCGCTGGAACTCGCCGACGCGCCGTTCGCTCTTCTGGCTCCAGCGCGGATGGTCCACCGCCGGGTTGACGTTGGCGTAGAAACCGTACTCGTCCGGCGCGGCGATCTGCCAGGTGTTTCGCGGCTGCTGGGCCAAGAACTGGATCTTGACAATGGACTTGATGCCCTTGAAGCCGTACTTCCAGGGCACCACCAGCCGCAGCGGGGCGCCGTCCTGGTTGGGCAGCACCTTGCCGTACAGGCCCGTGACCATCATCGCCAGCGGGTGCAGCGCCTCGTCCAGCCGCAAGCCTTCGACGTACGGCCAGTCCAGGATCGGGAGCTTCTCACCCGGCATCTGCGTCGGGTCGAGCTTGGTCACGAACTGAATGAACTTGGCGTTGCCGGTGGGCTCCAGGCGCTTGATGAGGTCCCCCAGCGAGAAGCCCAGCCAGGGGATGACCATCGACCAGGCCTCGACGCAGCGCATACGGTAGATGCGCTGCTCCAGCGGGAACCACTTGAGCAGGTCGTCGATGTCGATCGTCTGAGGCTTGGCCACCTCACCCTCGACGCTGATAGTCCAGGGTCGCGTCTGCAGCGTGTGGGCGTTGTCGGCCGGGTCGCCCTTGTCGGTGCCGAACTCGTAGAAGTTGTTGTAGGTGGTGACGTCCTTGTATGGTGTCTGCGCCTCAGTCGTGTCGTAGGGGCTGGCGGTGAGTCCCTGCGCAGCCGGCACGTCCGCGGCCACCGCCGGCTGATCCGGGGCATCGGGCGGGGGGCTTTTGCCCACCAGCCACAGCAGCGGCCCGCCAGTGGCAGCGGCGGTGCCGGCGATGAGGCCGGTGTTGCGAATGAACTCGCGCCGCCGCCAGAACAGCGGCTCGGGCGTGATCTCGCTGCTGGGTGGTTCTTTGGGCAGGCGGCTCATCGTTATTCAGTGTGCCCGCAACGGGCGCCCTTCGCAAGTAACTACGAGCGGCGGCTCTTTTTGGTTTCCCCCGATTGGCGGCAGTGCTTGACTAGAATGGAGACATGCCCAGCTTCATCAGCGGCATCAAAATGGGTGACCGGGTACGAGTGATCGCCGGCTACTTCAAGGACAGCGAAGGCATCGTACAAACGTGCGACGCCGACGGTCGAGCCGTAGTCGAAATCCAGGAAGGCGAGGGCTCGTTTAAAGCCCGGTTCACCGCCGCGCAGATCGAGCGGGCGGCGCCGCCCGCGACCGTCTAGGCTGCCAGATACAAGTCTTCTGACCTCGCCTGTCCCTCCGATACGGGTTCGCCGCACCATTCCGGATCCTGCGCGTTATCTCGAAGCCAGCGCAGGAACCCGAGGCGCCGCACATCAACACCCAGCGAGGTCAGCTCGAGAGCCAGAAGAGCCTGCTGTTCCTTTATCAGGATCTCGCTCATCACCGGCACGCTCCTCCTTTCAATCTCCGTCTTACAGCCGTTACAGTCGCACGCGCCGTGCCATCGACCAGAGCAAAGGCCAGAGGGCAAAGGGCAAAGCAGCCGATAATGGCCACATGACTTTGGCCTATGCCCTATCCTGTTTGCCCTGATCGTGGCCCAACTCCACCAGACTGTCGCCTTCGCGCTGGGGATGCTCATGGTCCTGCTGGGATTGTGGGGGCTGATCATGGCCCTCGCCAACCGGCCTGTGGGCGGCAGCTTCCGCTCCACTTACATCCTCTCGATGGGCGTCTTCGGCTTGCAGGCGGTGGTTGGGTTGCTGCTGCTGGTCACCACCCAGGGCCCTCGCGACAAGCTGCACATCCTGTACGGCATCGTCCCCTTTCTGGCGTTGGGCTATGCCTTCAGCTACAGTTCCCGCCTGAAACCGCGGAATGAATCGCTGACGCTGGGCCTGGCGGCGCTGTTCACCTTCGGCCTGATCTTCCGCGCCTATACCACCGGCCGCTAGCCGCTGCTCGTGTTTCGCGGCTTCCGCTCCTGCCTGACCCTGATTGGGTTGCTGGTCGTGGTCCTGGCGGGCTGGGTGGCTTACACGAGCATCGGCCGATCTCGGCAGCCGCTGGTGGTTCCATCCGCGCCGGCCAACCCGTCGAGCCAGGCCCCATCCCCCGGAAATGTGGACGCCAGGCTGGCGAGCGCTGAGGCGGCCATTCGCCAGGCCGCCGCTGCCGGCCAGCACAAGCCCGCCAGCTTCACGCTCACCGATCCAGAGATGACAGCCCGGGTGAATGAAGCTATCGCGCGCGGTGAAGTGCAGCTGCCGGTCAGCGACGTGCGGGTGAACACTGTGCCGGGCCAGGTGAACATCAGCGGCCAGGCCAAAGCCGCGGTCGTGAGCCTACCCTTCACCATGACGGCTGCCCCGCGGGTGAGCAACGGCAAAGCCCAGCTGCAGGTCACCAGCATCGACTTCGGCGGCGTACCTGTGCCCGGGCCGCTGGCCTCGCAGCTCAGCAACGCCGTCGGTACCGACAACCTGCTGGGCGACCTACCCCTGACCGTGACCAGCTTCCGCGCCGAGCAGAGCCGCGTCGTGCTGGAGGGGACGACCTAGAGGGAGGAGGGTTTACAGTGGTGGACATGGTTCATGAGCTCGTTGTCGCCA
>DAIUFO010000252.1:0-5948 GCA_036844545.1 Chloroflexota bacterium | reverse complement strand
CTGCCGCCCTGGGTGGTTGCGATGGTCTTGCCCTTGAGGTCGGCGATGGTCTTGACTTTCGACGGATCGACCACCAGCTTGAAGGGCGAGTAGTTGTTGAAGCCGGCGATGATGACCAGGTCACCGCCCTTGACAATGGCCTGGATGGTGCCCTCGGCGGCCATCTCGCCGTTCTCGACGCTGCCGCCGATCATGGCAGCCGCCGCTTTGGCGCTGCCCTCGATGAAGTTCAGCTCGACGTCCAGCCCCTGTTGGCTGAAATAGCCGCCCTCGTTGGCGGTCCAGCTCGGCGCCTGGCCGGCGGTGAGCGCCACCCAGGCGGAACGGATCTTGGGCTTGGCGGCGGCGGCGCCGGCCGCGCTTCCGCTGGCAGCGGGCTTCGCGGCCAGGCTGGCGCTTGCCGCCGAGCCTGGGCCGGCCGCCGGACCAGATGCTCCGGTCGCACCGGCGGCGGCCGAGGCGCCCGCGGCGGGACTGCTCGCCGGCGCCGGTGAGCTGGGAGCCACCGCGGCGCCACCGCAGGCGCTCAAGGCAGTCAGGACGATGAAGAGGGACGTGACTCGGGCTGGGCGCATAGTGGCGCCATTCTACGCGCTCGCAGGCTGGTGTATGCTCAGCCCCAATCTCGAGCAGCCAGGAGGCGAGCACATGGCGGGACTGTCGCGTAGAAGGTTCTTGCAAGCGGGCATGGGCTGGGTCGTCCTGGGCCTGGCGGCCTGCGGCAGCCAAGCCAGCCTGACGCCGGATCAGCTCATGGACACCAGCCTGGTCAAAGAACTGGAGGACAGCGGCTTCATCAAGCAGATTTGGGCTTAGGAGTTGTAGTATTCAACACACACAGCTAGGAAGGAACGTCATGGCCGTTACGCTCGATCCCGAAACACAACCTGCTCCGGAACAGAGCGCTCCGGTGGCCACCGAGTTCCCGACGCCCTACCTGGGGCGGACCGTGCGCATCGTCGATCAGGTCGAGAACGTCGACACCAACGAAATGCCTCACCCCAAGAACTCGCGCGGCGAGCTGGGCCTGGCCCTGTTCAACTGGTACAACAACACCGTCAGCAACGACCCGCTGGAGCGCGTCTCGTCCCACAACCACACCGCCGACAAGCGGAACGTGTTCAACGCCATGATGAGCCGCACGCCCAAGGGCAAGCCGAGCCCTCGTCGCGTGCCGGTTGACGATCCCGCGGCTATGACCCGCCACATCAAGCGCGTGGCGCGGGAGTTCGGCGCCGACATCGTCGGCATCGCGCAGGCTCACCCGTCCTTCCTCTATAAGGGCAGCCGCTACGTCGAGAACATGGAAGTCGGCGACAGCCACGAGCTGGAGAGCGCGGAGGAGCTGTGCCGAAAGTTCCCCTACCTGATCGTGTTGCCCGTGGCCTGGAACTACGAGATGAGCCAGGCGCACCGCCACCACATCGGCGACGCCTCCTACCACCTTTCCACCCAGCAGATCCACTCGGTCATCGGCAGCATGATCGGCTACATCCAGGAGCTGGGCTACAACGTTATCCGCGGCGCCGCCAACCCGCAGGCCGTCGCGCTCGCCTCGGGTGTAGGCGAGCTGGGCCGCAACGGCATGATCATCACCAAAAAGTTCGGCGCGCGCATCCACCTGCAGGACACGCTCATGACCGACCTGCCGCTGGTGCCGGGCAAGCCCATCGACATCGGCGTCGAGGACTTCTGCAACGTCTGCCGCAAGTGCGCCGTAACCTGCCCCACCAACAGCATCTCCTTCGAGGGCAAGCAGGTGTCCAACGGCGTCGAGAAGTACAAGATCAAGTGGCTCACCTGCTACAAGCTGCGGCCCTACGTCCACGAGCATTGGGGCTCGTGCCTCACCTGCGTAGCCGTGTGCCCCTACACCAAGCCCACAAGCTGGTGGCGCGACCTGGCGGTTTCGTCGCTGAGCCACTGCCCCATCCCGCTGCGGCCGCTGCTGGTCCGGGGCCTCAAAGCCATCGACGACAAGTTCTGGGGCGTGGTGCCGCAGCGGCGCGTCCGCTGGCTGGGCTACGACAGCGGCATCAAGCCGGGCGAGAAGGC
Organism: Chloroflexota bacterium; assembly: GCA_036844545.1. GTDB lineage: Bacteria > Chloroflexota > JAJPGV01 > JAJPGV01 > JAJPGV01 > DATGVV01. The sequence goes on along the minus strand of DAIUFO010000252.1, from coordinate 3,893 downwards.
CTGCACGATCGCCGGCTGCACGGCCGATCACGGCGAGGCGGCCAAAGCCGCCCCGGTTGGCAACGTGGGCTACTACTACCCGCTGAAAGAGAACACCAACCGCTTCGTCAAGCGCGCTTGAAGCTGCCGTTCCTCTCCAAGACGGAGGAGGACGACCCCTACTGGGACTTCTTCCTCAACTCGCCCCTGAGCGACGAGCGCAACTCCGTGGCCACCGCGCTGCGAAAGGCACCTGAAGGCGTGGTCAACCCGGTCAAAGACGACATCCATACGCCCGAGGTCATGTCCCGGCACGTGAAGGAGCTGTCACGCTTCCTTGGCGCGGACCTGGTGGGCGTAGCCAAAACCGGTCGTTCCGACTATCCCTTCGCGGTCATGTGCCTCACTCGGGCCCAGCACGATCCGCGGCAATCGCCGGGCATCGGCGGCCAAATGCCGGTCCAACGCGGGCAGTTCGTGACCTTCATCGTGAGCGCCTGGATCCGCGAGTTGGGCTTCCAGGGCACGACCAAGATCGAGGTCGACAACGACGAGCTGGCCACCAAGGCCGGCCTGGGGACGTTGAATGGCGAGGGCCGGCTGGTGTCGCCGCGATACGGCGCCAACGTCCACGTCTCCGGCGCCATCCTGACCGACCTGCCGCTGCAGCCGGACGCCTGATGCGATTACATCAGTCGCCCACGACCCGGTGGGGCCGGCATCCTGCCCGCCAGTGCAGGCAACATAACGCCGAGTTTCGCAGGCAAGATGCCTGCCCTACCGGAAGAGGCTGATGCCGTACATCATCGCCGAGCCCTGCGTCAGCGTGAAGAGTGGCGAGTGCGTCGACGTCTGTCCCGTGGCCTGCATCCACACCACGCCTGACTCGCCACAGAACTACATCGACCCGGACATCTGCATCGAGTGCGAGCAGTGCGTCATCGTCTGCCCGGTCGAGGCCATCTTCCTGGACACCGACCTGCCGGAAAAGTGGCACGACTACATCGACATCAACGCCGCTTTCTTTCGCCACAAGAAAGCAGCTCCCGAACCCATCCACCTGGACGCCGCCCTGCGCGCGGTAGAGGCCGTCCACGCCTACGCCAGCGAGAACAACGCCGCCGTCGCAGCGGTGGTGGTCGACGATGCCGGCCGGCCCATCGTGGTCGGCCGCATGGACGGCTCCGACCCCAACAGCGTGGAGCTGGCGCTGAGCAAGGCCTACACCTCAGCCAGCTTCCGCCTGCCCAGCGGCGCCCTCGTGGAGCAGGCCAAGCGCCCCTGGTTCCGCAGCCTCGTGATCCACAGCAAAGGCCGCATCCTCCCCGCCGGCGGCGCCTTCCCGATCATCGACCGCGAGGGCGAGATCGCGACCATCGGCGCCATCGGCGTCGCCGGCGGCAAGAACGCCGAGCAAGACGTCCTCTGCTGCCGCGTCGGCATGGCGGCGCTCGAAGGCACCGCCCACCATTAGCCCGAGGGCTAGGCCTCGGTTTCCTTAGGGTGTGCCGTCCAGGGTTCGATGATCACCGCACGGCGCTCTTCATCCAAGCGATACCAAAGGCGCTGGCCACCGCCAACTTCATGCTGATAGAGTCCCTCGTACTTGCGGCCACGCAACTTGATCAACCGCCGTCCATCCTGGTACTTGGGATCAACCACGAGCTGGTCGTAGGCACGCTGGCAATTTCCGGCTAGCTGAGCGCACAACTGCTGCCAGCGCTCTTCCGCTGAGCGGTCTCGAGCGACGATCGTCCAGCTCCCGCCATCCGGCTCGCCCTGAGCAGATTGTCGCTGGCTTTCTCCTTTGGCCGGCGGGCGGCTAATCCTGCGCGTCGGTCTGGGGTCGGGCAATGCGCACTACCTCATCCCAATTGATGGGTCCGGAGAGCGGCTGGCCGGCCATCGCATATTCAGCAGCGGCTTTCCAAGCTTTGAGGAGGGTGAACACCAGGTCCGGAGTGCTGGTGCTCAGCGCAAGACTCAGGGTGCGGCTCAGATCCTCGAAGAATTCCTTGCGATCCTCATCATCGAGGACGGACAGCCAGGGGATTTCGATGGAGCCGGTCACCGCCTCATTGGCGGTCATGTATCGAAGTGCTGCCGCCGCCACGCCGCCAGCCTGGATCAGGCCAAGCAGCCGCTCCCATTCCGACGAGGCGGCGACAATCAGCTGAGGACGATCGCCAGTCGCATCCAGGATGATGCCTGTTTCGGCAGCCTCATCAAGCACCTTGGCATGGCGACGATTCACGTACCGTAGACCTGGCTGATGAAGCCGCTGTCCTCCAGTTCTTTCACCAGGCTGATGTCCGTGAGCTGGTCGTAGGTCAGTCCCTGGGCTTTGGGGTTGGCGCTGCCGACTTGCCTGATGATCTCAGTCAAACCTTCGCGCGTGGGATAGGGCACCTTGGGGAAGATGTCGACGTAGGCTTCGTAGCCGACGTCGATGAAGCGCTGGTCGCTTTCCTTCAGGTACTTCGCGATGACGCCCTTGGCGAAGGCGGGATCGGTCTTCCAGCGGTGGATGCCCTCGATGGCGGCTTTGACGACGTTGACGATAGCTGGCCGCTTGGTGGCCAGCAGCTTGCGGCTGATGGTGATGCCATTCTGCTGCGAGGGGATGCCCATCTTGGCGGTGTCCAGGATCTCCTGAGCCCCGACGCGCTCCGCCAGCACATTGTTGGGCGGACCCACGGCGATGGCTTGGGCGTCACCACGCTGCAGCACGGCCACCTGGCCCGCCACGTTCTTGGCCCCGAGAAACTTCAGGTCGGCGTCCTGCCAGCCATATTTGCTCATAACGGCGCGCCAGCCCCAGTAGTCCGTGGTGCCGACGCTGGTCACGCCCACCGTCTTGCCCTTCACCTCGTCGATGGTCGTAATGGGGGGCAGGGCCATAATGCGCAGGGCGGCCTGGTTCACGTGGCCAGTGACCATCACCAAATCCGCGCCGCCAGCCCCCGCGCCGACGCAGGCCGAGCCGCCGACAGTGGCACAATCGAACTCGCCGGCCAGCAGCGCCGGCACGGCCGTGGTGCTGCTCTGGGTGTAGCTGAGGGTGAGATCGATGCCGTACTTGGCGAAGTAGCCAGCCTCGAGCGCCAGCGGCACGATGAGCTGGTTGGCCGTCAGCATCGTCCAGGCGAACTTGATCGGGACCTTGGCGGAGGCGGCCGGCGAGCTCGCCGGGGCTGAACTCGCCGCCGGCTTACTGGCTGGAGCGCTGGCGGACGGGGGCGGCGCCGCCTGGCCGCCACAGGCGGCCAAGCCTACCCCAACACAGGCGATACCCGTTCGGAGAAACCATCGGCGTGAAACCTGCATTGGAACGCCTCCTCTCTGTTAGAAAGCCGCTTGCTTGTCATTCTGAGCGTCGAGCGAAGAATCCGCTGACCGCCAGCGGGCAAGGTCCTTCGCCTTCGGCTCAGGATGACATAAGCGGGGCTTAGCTGTAGGCTGTCAGCGCCGCTTCGCAGCAGCGCGTGTCTTGCTCCTCCGTCCCCCCGGCGACCGCGACTGCTCCCACGATGCGCTCGCCTTCCATAACCGGCACGGCGCCACCGCCAGGAGTGATGCGGCCGTTGCTGGACACCACCAGGCTCTGGAACCAGGCCTGTCCAGCCGAGGCCGACAGCTGATCTGTCGGCTGTTGGAAGCTGGCCGCCGTGTACGCCCGGTTGCTGGCGATGTCGGAGGTGATCGGCCGAGCGCGGTCCATACGCCCCAGTGCCATGAGCCGGCCGCTCTCGTCGACCACGACCGCCGTCACGGCGATATCGAGCTCCGCCGCGCGCTTGTGGGCTGCCTGGACCATCTGAATGGCTTTGTCAACGGGAACTGGCATTGCGGGGACCGATGGTATCACTTGTCAGGTGACCCACCACCCCAAGTGCCCTCACCTAGCCTCTCCC
>DAIUFO010000251.1:0-5966 GCA_036844545.1 Chloroflexota bacterium | reverse complement strand
GCCGCGGCGGGCGAGGGCTAGGGTGAGGGAGCCCATCCGCGAGCGTCTAAACCCGATCGCCGCCCTCAAAAACGCCCTCGCCCGCCGCCCCAAGCATCCCCTCGCCCGCCGCTTTCGCCGTCCGCGTAGGACCGGAGAGGGCTAGGGTGAGGGAGCCCACCCGCCAGCGTCTAAACCGCGACCGCCGCCCCCAAAAACGCCATCGTCTGCGGCCACGCCAGTCGGCCGGCCAGCCCGTTCGCCTCAGACTGACCCAGCCGCGACAGAAACCCGTGCACGGCCTCCGGATACACCTGGATCGTCACCGGCCCCGGGCAAGCCTCCAACTGCGACCGCAGCGCCGCGAAGGTCGCGTTGCTGGTGACGTGGTCCTTGCCCGGATAAATCACCTGCAGTGGACACCGAATCTCGCCCGCGATGGCCACGGCGTCGATCTCCTCCGGCCGGCGCGACTCGCGGATCGACGGGTAGTACGCCACCGCCGCCGCCAGCCGGTGCTCCCGCGCCGCCAATGTCAGCGCCATCCGTCCGCCCATGCACCAGCCGATCATGCCCACCCGGCTCACGCCCAGCTCGCTCAGCATATAGCTCACGCAGGCCATCTGGTCCTGCACGCACGTCTCGTCCACGCAGCGCGGCGGCTCGCCCCCCTTCTCCAGGTCGAACCCCGGATATGGATCCCACACCAACGTCGTGAAGCCCGCGTCCGCGAACATCTGCGCCTCATCCCGCATGGCTGGCTCAATCCCAGTCACATGCGGCAGCAACAGCATCCCAGCCCCACCAGCCTTGGTCGGACGGCACACATACCCATTCACCCGCCCCGCGGAAACATACTCGCCCATGCCTCTCTCCTTTGCCCTATGCCCTATGCCCTACGCCCCTGAATCAACTCCCACATCTTTGGCGCCGTAAACGGCATATCCACCTGCTGGATGCCCAGCGGCGCCAGCGCGTCCATCAGCGCGTTGGCTACCGCCGCCGGCGCGCCGTTGGTGCCGGCCTCGCCCACGCCCTTGGCTCCAATCGGACTGAACGGGTTCGGCGTCACCGTTTCGCCCAGCACCATATCCGGCATGTCCGGCGCCCTTAGCGGCGCATAGTCCATCAGCGTGCCCGTCAGCGCCTGCCCGTCCTCTCCGAACAGCATCTGCTCGCTGAAGGCCTCGCCCAGCCCCTGGGCCACGCCGCCATGGATTTGCCCCTCCACGATCATCGGGTTCACGATCACGCCCGAGTCGTCCACCAGCACCAGCTTCGGCAGGTCGATCTTGCCCGTGTCGCGGTCGATCCGGACCATCGCCACGTGGCAGCCAAAGCCCCACGCCTCGCGCCGCGGGTCGAAGAACGCCGTTTCCTGTAGGCCGCGCTCCATGCCCGCCGGCAGCGAGCCGGCGTAAGCCGCCGCGGCGACCTGTTTCCAGCTCACTGTCCGGTTCGGCGCTCCCGCCACCGCGAAGCCGCCGTCCGCCAGCTGCACGTCCTCCGGCGCCGCCTCCAGCATGTGCGCGGCGATGCGCTTGCCCTTGTCGATGACCCGCTCCGCCGCCACGGCCAGCGCCCCGCCGCCCATCACCATGCTCCGGCTGCCGAAGGTGCCGGTCCCCTGCTGGATGGCCAGCGTGTCGCCGTGCCGCACCGCCACCTGTTCCATGGGCAGGTGCAGCTTGCTGGCCACCAGCTGGCTGAACGACGTCTCGTGCCCCTGTCCGTGCGAGCTCGAGCCCGTCAGCACGGTGATCGCGCCGGACCGCTCCACACGCACTGCGCCGCTCTCGAATCCGGCCCCGCCGCTCGGCTCCACGAACGTCGATACGCCCACGCCGACCAGCTCACCCCGCGCCTGAGCCTCGTCCCGCTGCCGCGTCAAGTCGTCGTAATTCGACAGCCGCAGCGCCTCGTCCAGCGACTTCTCGTAATCTCCCGAGTCGTACTCCACGCCCAGCGCCGTCTTATACGGGAACTGCTCCGGCTGGATGAAGTTCTTGCGCCGGACGGCGATAGGGTCCAGTCCCAGCTCGCGCGCCGCCTGGTCGGCCAATCGCTCGATGTTGAGCACCGCCTCCGGCCGCCCCGCGCCTCGGTACGGTCCCGTCGGCACCGTGTTCGTGAACACCGCCACCACCTCCACCCGCACGTTGCGGATCTGGTAGCAGCCCGGGGCCATGGCCAGCATGCGCTGCGGCGGCCCCGCCGTGCTCGACTGCAGGTAGCCGCCGCAGTTGGCGATCACCCGCACCTTCAGGCCGGTCATCGTGCCGTCCTTCTTGAGCGCCAGCTCCGAGGTCATGTGCTGGTCGCGCCCCTGGATCGTCGTCAGGAAATCCTCGCCGCGGGTGGCGATCCATTTGACCGGCCGCCCCAGCTTCAGCGCCAGGTGGCACACCAGCACGTGCTCGCGGTACACCGGCCCCTTGCTGCCGAAGCCGCCGCCCACGTCCGGCGCGATCATCCGGATCAGGTGCTCCGGGTAGCCCAGCACGCTGGCCAGGTCGGCCCGCACCCGGTGCGGCCCCTGGACCGACGTCCACACCGTCAGCCCCTGCCCGAACGGCTCCGGCACCGCCAGCACCCCGCGCGGCTCCAGCGACAGCGCCACCTGCCGCGGGCTCGAGATATGCAGGCTGGTCACGTGGTCGGCCACGGCGAAGGCCTGGTCTACGTCGCCGCCTTCCTTCACGATTGTGTAACAGACGTTGCTGTCCAGCTCCTCGCGGGCCAGCACCGCGCCCGGCGCCGCGGCCTCCTCCACGTCGGCGATGGCCGGCAGGGGCTCGTATTCCACCTCGATGGAGTTGGCCGCGTCTCGCCCTATGGCCGGGCTCTCCGCCACCACAACCGCCACCGGCGTGCCCACCGCGTGTACCGCCGTTTTGGCGATCACCGGGTGTGGCGGCACTTTCATGCCCGGCGTCATCACCGGCGCCGTGATGTCCAGGTCCAGGTCCGCGCCCGTCAGGACCGCCACGACGCCCGGCATTGCCCGCGCCGCCGAAACGTCGATCGACGTGATTCGCGCGTGTGCGTAAGGGCTGCGCAGCACGCTCATGTGCAGCGTCCCCGCTGGCTGGAAGTCGTCCGTGTAGTGCCCGGCGCCGGTAATCAGCGCCGGGTCCTCCAGCCGCCGAATCGAAGCCCCAATCAGTCCGTCAGTTACATGCGTCGCCATCAATCGCAGTCTACTCCCCACAGCCTGCCCAGCGCGGTACGATCAGCCGATGCCTGCGAAACCCACTGCCTGGCTCGACGGCTGCATCCGCACCCACCGCCGCATCGAGGACGTCCTACGGGGGCTTACCGATGCCCTGGCTCGCCGCCCCTCGCTGCTGCCCGATTGGACCGTCGGCCACGTCGTCACCCACCTGGCCCGCAACGCCGACAGCCATACCCGTATGGTCGAAGCAGCCCGGCGCGGCGAGGCCGTGACCCAGTACGCCGGCGGTCCGCCGGAGCGTGAAGCCGCCATCGCCGCGGGCCACGGCCGGCCCGCCGCGGAACTCGTGGCGGACCTGACCGCCGCGCAACAGCGCGCGGAGCGGGCCTGGGCCGCCACCAGCGACGAAGTCTGGGCGGTTGGCTTGCGCCTGGTCGGCACCGGCTTCAACACCATCGCCTGGTCGGCCTTCCAACGCTGGCGCGAGGCCGAAGTTCACTTCGCAGATCTCGGCCTCACTGAGCTCGGCGCTCCCGGCTGGGACGCCCTCAGTCCGGCTTACGTTGAGGGGGAGCTGGATGAGCTGATCCCAACACTGCACCGCCGCGTGCCCGAGGGCTCGGCCATACTGCTCGTCGCCGGTGACCGGCCCTCCCGCGTGTACGGCAGCGGCGACAAGCTCGTCCATATCCGGGCCTCCGCTGGACGCGTGCTCCAGTACCTTATGGGTCGCGGAGGCGATCCCGCGTGGCCCGCGTTACCCTCGTGGCAGTGAGAACTCCAACTCGTCGTCTAAGTGCATTCCCCAGCGCGTCCGCCAAACAGCCCGTTTATCTGACTGCCGATGGCAAGGCCAGTCTCGAGTCGGAGCTCGAGGACCTGCTCAACGTCCAGCGTCCCGCCATCGCCGCCGCCATCCTGGCGGCGCGGGAAGACGGCGACCTCAAGGAAAACGGCGCCTACCATGACGCCAAGGATCGCCAAGGCCATATGGAGGGTCGCATCCGCGAGCTGAAAGTCAAGCTCGAGCGCGCCCAGGTCATCAATCACCCCGTCGCCACCGAGACTGTCGCCCTGGGCTCGACCGTCACCGTTGTTGACGGCGACGGCCGGCAGGAGAGCTACACCATCATCGGCTCGATGGAAGCCAACGTCGCCGCCGGCCGCATCTCCAACGAAAGCCCGCTCGGCCACGCCTTACTGGGGGGGAAAGCCGGCGACCAAGCCACCGTCAAGACCCCCCGCGGCGAGACCGTCTACCGCATTATCAGCGTCAGCTAAGCGGCCCGATGGTCCGACCGAGCCGTCACGCCCCGGGGCGTGACGGCCAGGATGCGGGCTCGGCCAAAATCCCCGCGAGCCACGGAGGCGCGCAGCGCCGCCAGACCATCCGCGGTGACGATCCAGGCAATCCGGGCGCCAATCTTGTCGAGCGAAATATTAACGTCGAGGAAATCCATACGCCTAGTGGAACGCCACTGCCTTACGGTAAGTGACTAACCCAACCGAAAGTACCAGTGCGCGCGGGGCCTAGTCGTCTCCGCCCTCCTGCATCACGCCAGCCTCGCCGGTACAGCCCGCCACCAGCCCCTTCATCATGCACGGTGCGCCGTGTTCCTTCGCCTCGGCCTCGAACAGCCGGTGAATCGTCGGATCCTCGTCCTCGTACTCGATCTGCCAGCCGCCCTTCTTGAGGCTTACGCCCGTGCCCTCGCCGCGCACCACCGTCTCCGTCTGCCGGAAGTGGGCGCCGCTCATTCGCAGCGCCAGGTAGCGCGCCGGTGCCGCGCCGGTGTTGAAGTGCTGGTGGAACCAATCGGCCGGCGGCACCACCACCGCGCCCGGCCGCCAGTCGCACTTCTTCTTCTCGTCGTCAGGGCCCTTCCACAGCAGCGAGAAACCCTGCCCGCCCAGGATGATCACGTGCGCGCCCGGCCCGTGCCGGTGGCCCTTCTTGTACATCCCTATCTGGAACTGCGAGATGTGCGCGCCCATGCTGTTCCCCGCCAGCCCCAGGTGGACGTTGCTGCCGCCTCCCCCGCGGTCCGGCCGATCCGGCAGCGCCATGCCATGCACGTCAGGCACAAAGTTCGACTCCCACACCTTGCGTGTGGTCCGCCGCCACAGCTTGCCGTTGCCGTTGAAGTACTGTTCCTCGCCCGCGAACCGGTCCCGAAACTGCCACATGTCGCCGAACACGAACTCATGGCTGTGGAACAGCCGCAGCACCGTCGGCGCGTTCGTCACCGAGACGTAGCGCGCCCCTTGCTGGCCGCTGCCGTTGAAGTGCTGGTACCAGGCGTTCAGCGGTATGGCGAACACGCTGCCCGCTCCCCACTCGAACGTCTGCTTCTTATTCTCGTCGTACCACACGCTCGTCGACCCGCGGCCCGCCACCACGTACACCATTTCCTCGTACAGGTGGTGCTCAGGCTCCGAGTGCCCAGCCGGCGCGAGCTCGATGAGCTGCGCGTCGTTGACGCCGCCCGTCCCTTCCAGGTTGATGAACAGGCCCTTGCCGCCCTTCCGCGGCCACGGCGTGAGCTCCACCGTCTTCAGGTCGTCCACGTAGAAGCCCGTCATGGACGGGATGCCCTCCGCCTTTTGCCACTCGTTGTAGCCATCGATGCTGACCAGGTCTTCCAGGTCGGCCGAAGCCGCCAGCTCTCGCAGATCAGTCGCCATCACTCTTCCCTCAACGTCAAAGTTCGCCCCTATCGTAATGCCTCCCCTACAATCGCACTCAATCATGCGAATCGATGTCCACGCCCACTACTACACCGACGACTTCGCCGCGCGGATGGATGGCCTC
>DAIUFO010000250.1:3993-6004 GCA_036844545.1 Chloroflexota bacterium | reverse complement strand
TCTTCCACGTCCTGCCCGGCTCCGACGCGCTCACCTTCGGCATGCTGGGCTGCGACCTGCACTGCGCCTACTGCCAGAACTGGGTCACCTCCCAGGCTCTGCGCGACCCCGAGGCAGTCTCGCCGGCCATGAAGTGCACGCCCGAGCAGCTCATCGGTCTGGCGGTCCAACACCACGCCAGCCTGGTCGTCAGCTCCTACAACGAGCCGCTGATCACCGCCGAATGGGCCGTCGATGTCTTCAAGCCGGCCCGCGAAGCCGGCTTCCGCACCGCGTTTGTCTCCAACGGCAACGCCACACCCGAGGTGCTGGCCTATCTGCGGCCGTGGGTCGATGCCTACAAGGTCGACCTCAAGACGATGTCCGACCGAAATTACCGTCAGCTGGGCGGCAAGGTCGACAACATCCTGCAGACCATCGGGCGTCTGGTTGACATGGGCTTCTGGGTGGAGGTCGTGACCTTGACCGTGCCCGGCTTCAACGACTCCGAAGCCGAGCTGCGCGACGCCGCGCGCTTCCTGGCGGGGATCTCACCCGACATCCCCTGGCACGTGACGGCCTACCACCAGGACTACCGGATGCAGGACCATGACGACACGCCGGTTCACACCCTGCTGCGCGCCTGCGAGATCGGCAAGGAAGAGGGCCTGCGCTACGTCTACGCCGGCAACCTGCCTGGCCGCGTCGGCCGCTGGGAGAACACCTACTGTCCCGGCTGCGAGGAGCTGCTGATCGAGCGCTACGGCTTCCTGGTCCGGCAGAACCGCGTCGCCGGTGGCGCCTGCCCCCGCTGCAACACGCCGATCCCTGGAATATGGACGCCCGGCATGGAGCGCGCAACCCCTTCCTCTCCCACCGCGGTGGGAGAGGCCAGGTGAGGGTATTTAGCAGCGGCGGCAGCGGGCCGCCTGACGGCGGCGACACCCTCACCTAGCCTCTCCCGCAAGCGGGAGAGGAAGCGTGAAAGTGCGGCAGCAGCATCAGGAGGGCTTCCAGCGCCCCGCCGCCCACAGCCAGCGACTTGTCGGAGACGGTGAAGCAGTGCTCCGGCTTCGCGCGCGGGTCCACGTCGCCCACCTTCATTCTGGCGCTCACGGCTAATCCGTCGTGCAGCAGCCCCCGCACGACGCCGGAGAGGCTCGTCCGCACGGCCTGGCCATCAACCTCGGCCACTACTTCGCCTTCCACGACCGTGTCCCCAATGCTCGATTGGGTTCGAACGATGCCCGCCACGGGAGCGCGCACGATGCGCCGCTCGGTCTCGCCGTCGATCGAGCCGGGCAGGCCGGTGTTGGCGCTGGCCGGCCCGTCGGTGATGGCGCGCCCCAGATGATGCCCCCGGTTCGTCTCGATGATGGCGTGACAGTCCTGCCCGGCGATGAACCCTGGACCGAGCGCCACCACCACCGGGGCATCCCCGATGGTGGTGCCGGTATTGGCTTTGGCCATGATGCCGTCCACGACTGCCATCGGCCGAAGCTGCCGAACGCAGGCAGCCTTGGGATCCACCAGCACCGGCACAATGTCCTGCCCCAGCAACCGCGTCGCCTCGCGGACTGACCCCGCCAGCCGCGCTCGCACCCCTTCGACGGTGCACTCGCCAGCGTAAACGGCCTCGGCAAATGCGACCGTCCGCCGCACCACCGTCGGCTGAGGAATCTCCGTAACCAGCACCTGGAAGCCGGCCCGAAACAGCCGATGGCCCACGCCAGTTGCCAGGTCGCCGCCGCCCTTAATCACCACCAGGGCGTCGATGCGCATGAGCTTGCCTGGAGTATAAGGTCGCCTAACCCCGATACCAGCCGCTGCCGTCGTTGAAAACGGTGATCTGGCGGCCGTTGGCGAGCACGACCCGGAAGTAGCGGCGGGCGATCTCGCGCGTCCACCATTCGTCGTTGAGGCGCCATTCCTCGCGGACTTTGAGGACTGGCTGCCACTGGTCGCGCCACAGCACCGCTTCGGGGTGTTCGGCGCCGCGGACCGAGATGGGGCGCGGCTGGCCCATCGGCTT
>DAIUFO010000250.1:0-3983 GCA_036844545.1 Chloroflexota bacterium | reverse complement strand
CTGGCCAGCGCGAAGCGACGCTCGGCGATGCGCGTGTCGGGCTCCGGCTGGACCACACGGTACACCGGCAGCGGCCGGTAGCGGGCCTTGAGGTGGCGCAGGGCGGCAGCGATGCGTTGTTGGGCGCCGTTGCGCTCGGGGAACAGGTCGGGCTGGGTGCCACCAGCCGGGGCTACATCCCACAGCAGCAGCTCCAGCTCCTCCACGGCGGCCCGCCACGTCTGGCGCTCGAATACCGGCTTGAGCGCCGCCAGCATGCGCTTGGTGTCGGCGGTTGGCTCGCGCAGGTTCACCTGCTTCTGCCAGGTGCGCTTGCTGGTCAGCTCGGCCCGCAGGCGCAGGCCGCGGCAGCTCCGGCTCTCGGCTGCCAGCCGTTCGCCCAGGCGGGCGAGCAGCACCTGGGCGCCCATCAACAGGCCGTCGGTGGTGATGAGTGGCTCGTCGAAGCGGATGCGCTCCACCAGTTGAGACGCCGGCAGCAGCGCCTGCAAGCGGTCCCCGTCCAGGCCGTTGCTCAGCTCCCACATAGTCCGCCCGGCCGGCCCGAACTCCGCCTGCAAGGCGGATTTGGGCAAGCGCGCCACGTCGGCCAGCCGTTTGAGGCCGAGCAGCCGCAGCCGGCGTTTGATGGCGTCGGTCACCGGCAGGTGGTCGGTTGAGAGCCCTGCCACGAACGTGGCTACCTGGTCCGGCGGGACGATTCGGTTCCCTCGCCCGCTTTCGCCGTCCGCGTAGGACTCCGGGGCCAAAGCAGCGGCGTAGGCGGCGAACTTGCCGGTAGCCACAGCGGCATGCGGGCGGATACCGCAGGCGTGGTCGACGGCGGACACCATGCACTCCAGGAGCAGCGCCTCGCTGTTGGCAGCACTAGGTTCCCTCACCCCAGCCCTCTCCCGCCGCGGCGGGAGAGGGAGAATAGGGAGCCCGGTCAGCTCGACGTAGAAGCAGCCTTGGCGGCTGATCTCGATGCGCGGGCTGCGGGCGTAGAGCGCACGATAGATACGCACGTTCACGTCCTCGTACAGGGTGGGCTGCGCTTCCAGGAAAGCTGCCGTGTGGCAGCGTGCCAGCGCCTGGCGAAGCTGCATGCCAAGGCCGATGCCGTAGGCCGCGGCTTGGGGCGAGCAGTCCAGCACCAGCTTCTTCTGGTCCGGCCCGCCGCCAACCACCAGCGGCTTGCCGCGCAGCTCCGGCCGGGCCAGCAGCTCGAGCTCCACCTGGAACCGCGGGATCACCAGGCAGGCGATACGAGCTGGCCGCTCATAGAACATATGAGCTATTATGCCGCGACTGGCAGCCCCAGGTTGTCCAGGATGGCTCGCACCGAGTGGGCGCGGTTGAGGCTGTAGAAGTGGATGCCGGGCGCCCCGCCCTCGAGGAGTGCCGTGCACTGCTCGGAAGCCCAATCGATGCCGGCCTGCACGACCGCCGGCTCGTCAACGCACGCCTCCAGCCGGGTCCGCAGACGTGGCGGGATCGATGCCCCGCACAACGCCGTGAAGCGCTCAATCTGCGGCAGGCTGAGTACCGGTAGGATGCCGGGCACGATCGGCACGCCGATGCTAATCGCTCGCGCCCGCTTGACGAAGTCGAAGTACACCTCCGGCTCGAAGAACAGCTGCGAGATCAGGAACTCGGCGCCCGAGTCGACCTTCTCCCGCAGGTGGCGTAAGTCTTCGGCAGCGTCCGGACAATCGGGATGGCCCTCCGGGTAGCAGCTGCCGCCCAGGCAGAAGTCGTAGCGCGATCGAATGAAGCGCGCCAGCTCCTGGGCGTAGCCAAAGCCATCGGCCGGCCGCTCGAAATGCTCCTGGCCGCGCGGTGGATCGCCCCGCAGCGCCAGCACGTTCTCGATGCCGTTAGCCTGCAGGCGATCCAGCACCCGGGCCAGCTCGGCGGCGCTATGGCCGACGCACGTCAGGTGGCACATAGCCTCGACGCCGAGGTCGCGCTTGATGGTGCTGACCAGCTCGACGGTGAGGTCCTGCGTGCTGCCGCCCGCGCCGTAGGTCACCGACACGAACGTGGGCTTCAGGGGCGCCAGGTCCTGTGACACGGTGCGGTACAGCGCCTCGACGCCGTCCGGCGTCTTGGGCGGGAAGAACTCGAACGAGAACACCGGCCGGCCGCGGCCGAATTGGTCGGCGATCCTCATTGGTCGTGCATGGCGAAGTACACCGCCTGCGGATGGTGGACTACCAGCGCCGCTGTGGACTGCTCCGGCAGCAGCTCGTGCAGCTCGGTCAGCTCCACGTCCGGGTTGGAGCGGGCGGGCAGCAGATCGAACACGATTTGGTGCTGAGCCAGGTCGGGGCAGGCGGGGTAGCCCCAGCTGTAGCGTTTGCCCCGGCCGGCCGACAGCCCCAGCTCACGCTGGATGCGGCGGTGGACGTACTCAGCCACAGCCTCGGCGGTGGACACGCCCAGCCCGTGCAAGAAGTACATCTGGGAGTATTCGCTCGCGGCCTGCAGCTCCTCGACGCGCTGACTGATGCGCCCACCGGCGGTCACGAACTGCAAAGCCGCCACGTCGTCGGCGCCAAAATAATCGCTCAGGCACAGATGGTCGTTGGCGGGCTGCCGCGGGAACTCGAACCGGCGGCCTTCGACCTGCAGGGCGTCGCCATCGGCCGCGGCGTGAAAGTAGCCGTAGGTGGCCCATGGCGCGATCAATCCGCTGCCGGTGCACTCAGTCCACAGGGAGGCCAGCAGCGGCTCGAATTCCTCGCGGAAGAGCCGCTCGCGCTCCTGGCCGTGCGTCTTGCTGCCGCCCCAATGGAGCGAGAACAGCGTCTTGCGATCGATCAGGCCGAACAGCTCATTCAGGTCGATGGCGTCCAACACCTGTGCGCCCCAGAAGGGCGGCTTCGGTGGCTCGACGGGCTGTACCGCGCTGCGCATTGGCCGGCTGCCGCTCGAGGCGCGCGCGGCCTCCCGCCGCTCCTCGTCCGCCAGAGATCGAAGCGCCTGCGTGTGGCGCTCCGACACAAACGACTCACGCCGTGAATCGTCCGTCAGCGCGTCCATCGAGGCCAGGCCTTCGAAGGCGTCCTTGTTGTAGAACACCCCAGGCGCGTACGGCCGGCCCTCTTCGGCGAACAGGATGCGATGGCCGAAGCGCGGGTTGATGGCCGCGCCGCCCACCAGCACCGGGATGTCGAGCCCGCGGCGGTGCAGCTCCTGCACGCACAGCGGCATCTGCTTGGAGGTCGACACCAGCAGGGCGGAAAGGCCGATGGCGTCGGCGCCAACCTCCACGGCCTTGTCGATGATCTGGTTGATCGGCACCTGCTTACCCAGGTCGTACACGGTGTAGCCGTTGTTGGACAAGATGGTGCTGACCAGGTTCTTGCCGATGTCGTGGACGTCGCCGAACACGGTCGCCAGCACGACCTTGCCTTTGGTGTAGCCCTCGCGCTTCTCCAGGAACTGCTCCAGGTGCGCCACGGAGGCCTTCATCACCTCCGCCGACTGCAGCACGTAGGGCAGGATCAGCTCGCCGGCGCCGAACAGGTCGCCCACGTGCTTCATGGCCGGCAGCAGCACCTCGTTCAAGACCTCGACCGGTCCGTGCGTTTGCAGCGCCTGGTCCAACAGCGCTTCGATGCCGGCGCGCTTGCGATGCAGGATCTGATTGTGGATGCGCTGCTCGACCGGCTTGTCGTCGTCCTGCACTTCCACCCGGGCCGATTCCGGTTGCGCTCCCTCGAAATAGGCGATGAAGCGCGGCAGCGCATCCGCTCGCCGGTTGAAGATAAGGTCCTCGGCCAGCTCGCGCTCCTCGCCGGGAATCTCATGCACCGGCCGCACCTGCGAAGGGTGAACGATGGCCAAATCCAAACCGGCCGCCAACGCGTGGTGCAGGAACATGGAGTTCAGCAGCGGCCGGCTGCGGGGGCTCAGGCCGAAGGAAACGTTGGACACCCCCAGCACCGTCAGGACGCCAGGCAGCTCGCGTTTGATGTCGCGGATGCCGTCGATGG
>DAIUFO010000249.1:2507-6011 GCA_036844545.1 Chloroflexota bacterium | reverse complement strand
GGAACGGCCGCCGCTGGCGAGGCCGCCACCGGCGGCTTGCTGGGCTTCGTTGCCGCCAATGCCGGCGTGCTCGGCTACGTGGCCACCGCCCTCGTAACGACGGCGCTCGTCGGCGGCAGCGTGTTCGGCCTATCCCTGAGCGACCTCGCGGCACAGAGCCTGCGCGCGGCCTCGACGCTGCCCTTCAACTTCCTTCCCACGGGTTTGACGGGCCGGGTGCAGGGCGCCTACACGGAGAAGGTCATTCAGCAAGCCGCGGCGTTTACGACGGGCGGCACGCAGCTCACCGAGCTGGCCCAAGCCCAGCTGGCCAAGATCTCCGGCGTCAGCAGCAACATCGTGGCCCAGGCGCAGCAGGACAAAGCCCAGCTCACGCAGCAATCGGCCAATACCCCCAAGCTGACGTCGTTTACGACGTCGGCTGATTCCAAGATCGTGATCGACCCGCCCGGGCCGAAAACCACTCCCACGCCCCAGGCCACCACTTCCGGCACGCCCATCGTCGACGACGCGGTCATACCCATCGCCGGAGCCACTGGGACACCGCAAACCCTGGTCCTGGTGCCGTCCCGCACGGCGCAGCCTACTCAACAGCCCACGCCAGTAGTAACCGGCCAGCCAACGGTCGAGCCCACCACAGCTGCGACTGTCGCCGCTACCGTCGCGCCAACAGTGGTAGTGCTCTTGCTGGGCCTCACCGCGGCGCCCGCGGCGCTCGGCTACAAGACCTATGTCGTACTCAGCGGCAGCATGGAACCAAGCATTCACACCGGAGCCGTCATCATGGCCCTGCCGGTCGCGCCGTCCACGCTCAACGTCGGCGACGTCATCGTCTACAACCGCACTGACGTCAACGAAACGATCACTCACCGCATCGTCGAGAGAAACGACGATGGAGGCAAGCCTACCTTCGTCACCAAGGGTGACGCCAACGGCGCGCCAGACGCCTGAACCGTCCAATATTCCGGAAACACCGCCGGCAAGGTGCTGTTCTCCATCCCCTATGTCGGCTACGTGAACCATGCGCTGGAAACATCTCAAGGCCGGCTGTTCTTCGTCGTCGTGCCGGTGTTGGTGCTGTCGATCATGTGGCTGGTGCAGATTTGGCGGCCAAAGAAGGCGGCCGGCCAGCAGCCCGCGGCAACCCCAGTGCCCGCGCCAGCTGAGGCCATCAAGGCGCCCCCTCCGGTAGACCTCAAGGCCAACGCCCATGATAGAAGCGCTCCACTCCCATTGCGGCAGTAATCTTGCGTTGCCAGCACCGAACTCCGCGCACAAAGCCCAGGGGAGACTAACCACCATCCGAAGACGGGAGGATCCGGTTCGTGCCTGACGGGACGCCGCGCAACTCGCCCGACCTGCTGCACCTGCTCAAGCTGATGTCCATCCACAGCGAGGTGGCTGAGCCGCGGCCGGCGTCCTTTGTCTTAGAGGATGCACTGCCGGCGTCCTCGGTCGAGCCGGACGTCGACTTGCTGGAGC
This sequence comes from Chloroflexota bacterium, assembly GCA_036844545.1. Lineage (GTDB taxonomy): Bacteria > Chloroflexota > JAJPGV01 > JAJPGV01 > JAJPGV01 > DATGVV01. The sequence goes on along the minus strand of DAIUFO010000249.1, from coordinate 4,529 downwards.
TGAATGCCGCCGCGGCTGGCCTGCTGCTTGAGGATGAAACGTCCACGCTGGAGGCCGGCGAGCCGGCCGGCGAGGCCGAGGCTCCGGCTCGGTCCGAAGGTGATGAGCTGCCGCTCGATGGGGCCGGCGTCATCGAACAACTGCCCGAGGCCGCGGAGCTCGATCCGCCAGTCGAGGCCAGGATCGACGAAAGGCCGGGTGAGGATTTTCAGGCGCTGCTTGCTGGGGCGACCCTGTTGCAGCGCCTAGCCGTGGCTTTGGCGGCGGTGCTCGTGCTGGCCATCACCGCCATGTTCGTCCTGTTTGCGCTCCTGCCGCGGACCGGCCTGTACGCCACCTACAGCGTGACGACCGGCAGTATGGAGCCGGCCATCCGAACGGGCTCGGTCGTGCTGGTGGCTCCGGAAGACGCCACGAATATCCGGGTGGGCGACATCATCGCCGTCACGTCGGACCAGCCGCCATACCCAAGCATCACCCATCGGGTAACGCGCGTGGTTGCCACCAGCCATGGGCCGGGGTTCAAGACCAAGGGCGACGGCAACCTGCTGGAGGATCCGTGGCAGTTCGGCTACAACGGGCCGGCCGGCAAGGTGCGGCTGGCTGTGCCGCTGTTGGGCTACGCACTGGCCTTCAGTGGCACCATCTGGGCCAGGCTCGCGCTGGCAGGCTGCATTGGCCTGCTGCTGATCGGCTTCTTCCTGCCCGCTATTTGGCGGTCTGCCGCCGGAAAACAGCAGCCCGCGGGACAGCTCTTACCGACCGACGGCCTTGGACTAGCCCCCTAGTCCCGCCACAGGGCCACACCACCGGTAAGGCCGGCGCTGTTGGGCGCGATCTTGACGTCCGCCGGAAGATCGTCCGGCTGCAGCAGGCGCGAGTTGCCGCCGCCGACATACAGCACACGCCAGTTCCAGATTGGCTCCAGGCTGTCCACCAGCTCGCGCACCCGCTTCCGCCACTTCTTGTGGCCCAGCTTCTTGAGCGCCGCGTCGCTGACGTATTGCTCGTAAGTCTTGCCGTCCTTGAACGGCGCGTGGCCCAGCTCCAGGTTGGGCAGCAGTCTGCCCTCGACATACACGGCTGAGCCGAGGCCAGTCCCGAGGGTGAGAACCATCTCCATGCCCTTGCCCTCGATGTCGCCATAGCCCTGCACGTCCGCGTCGTTGCAGACGCGCACCGGCTTGCCGATCGTCTTCTCCAGGGCCGCGGCCAGGTCGAAGCCTCGCCACGCCGGGTCCAGGTTTGGCGCCGTCTTGGTCACGCCGTTCAGCACCACGCCGGGAAAGCCTACGGACACGCGATCGAACTCGCCTTGGCCGGGAACCAACGTCTCCAACGCCTCGATCACGTTGCCGGGTATCGCCGGGTGGGGCGTCTCGACGCGGCCGCGCTCGGTCAGAGGTTGGCCGTGGACGTCCACGACTTCCATCTTGAGGCCGCTGCCGCCGATGTCGATGCACAGCGTCTTGGGGTCAGCCATGGCGCGAATGTAACACCAAACGAGCGCCGCGGGCTAGGGACGCAGACTATTTATTGGCCGGAGTCTTGACTATCGAGCTCCCAGCACTTGCGGCAGATGCCCTGTTTGCCGTCCTGGCCGACGAAGCGGCGGCAGTAGCGGCACAGCTTGGGACGCGGGCTCTCGGCGCGGCACGTGCTGGCTGAATCGGAAGAATGCATCTTGCCTAAATTAACGGCTGGGAGCCGCGTTTGTCACAGCAACTGACCCTGTTGGGTGATATTCCCTGTAACGCAACTCCCGTGCCGCCCTATGCTGTAGGGCGTGATCACCGAAGAAGTCTCACGTTTCGTCGTCGACCTGCGCCTCGGCGATGTCCCCCAAGAAGCCGTGCACGTTGCCAAGCGCCACATCCTCGACACCCTGGGCGTCATCGTCGCCGGCATCCGCGAGGAGGCAGCCCACATTGCCATCAAGCACGCGGCTTTGCTCGGCGCCCTCCCAACTCCCGACTCCCGACTCCCGGCTCCCGACTCCCGACTCCCGGCTCCCGACTCCCG
>DAIUFO010000249.1:0-2407 GCA_036844545.1 Chloroflexota bacterium | reverse complement strand
ACTCCCGGCTCCCGACTCCCGACTCCCGGCTCCCGACTCCCGACTCCCGGCTCCCCTGCACGCCTTCGTCTACGGCCTGCTGGGCCACGTCCTCGACTACGACGACACCCAGCTCGCCACCCGCCCCGCCGGCGTCTACGGCCTGCTGACGCATCCCAGCGTGCCGGTGCTGAGCGCGGCGCTGGCCAGCGCACGCGAGCAGAAGGCCACAGGCGCCGAGCTGCTGGCCGCCTTCATCGCCGCCGCCGAAGCCGAGTGCCGCCTCAGCGACGCCATCGACCCGCGCCACTATCGTGAGGGCTTCCACTCCAGCGGCACCGTCGGCACGCTGGGCGCGACGCTGGCCGCGGCCAAGGTCCTGAAACTGGACCTGGAACGCACCCGCATCGCCGTGGGCATCGGCGCCAGCTCGGCCGCCGGCCTGCGCGAGAACTTCGGCACCATGACCAAGTCGTTGCACGTGGGCCGCGCCTCGCAGCACGGCGTCGAGGCCGCTTACCTGGCGCGGGCGGGCTTCACCGCCGCCAATAACGCCCTCGAGGCGCCGCGCGGCTTCATGAGCGCCTTCGGCGGCGGCTTCGACGAGGCCCTGGTCCACGGCAAGCTGGGCCGGCCGTGGTATTACCTCGATCCCGGCGTGTCGATCAAGCCGCATCCCAGCGGTTCGCTGGGCCACCCGGCCATGTGGGTCCTCGGCCAGCTCATCAAGGAGCACGACCTGACGCCGGCCAACGTCGCGCACGTCACCGTCGGCACCAGCTCCAACATCCCCAACGCCCTCATCCACCACCGCCCCAAGGACGACCTGGCCGCCAAATTCAGCATGGAATACTCCATGGCCACGCTGCTGGCGCGCCGTAAGGGCGGCCTGGCCGAGTATGCGCCCGAAGCCATCGGCGACCCGGCCGTGCAGGAGGTCATCCCGCGCATCGACCTGGTGGTCGATCCGGTCGCCGAGGCGGCCGGTTTCCACCGTATGCTCAGCCGCATCACCGTCAAGATGAAGGACGGCCACGAGCTGTTCGCTGAAGGTGAGGCGGGTCGAGGCCACCCCGATAACCCCATGAGCGACGACGAAGTCCGGGACAAGTTTCGCGACTGCGCCCGCTGGGGCGGCATCCAGGATGGCGGCGAGCGCATCATCCAGCTGGTGGACGGCCTCGAGCAGCTCAGCTCCATCGAGGAGCTCTGCCAGGCCTTGCCCTAGTCGCGCCACCGATCACGCGTTTTGACAAATCCCCTCTCCCGCGGCGGCGGGAGAGGTCAACGGCAATTTGTTTCATCCCTGCCTCCAAAACAACATGGCTTTCAGTCCATCCTCCTCCAGGCGCCGAGGACTTTCACGAACACCGTCAGCTCTCTGAGTTGGACCAGCGCGTCTTGCATTCCCGGATCGTCGGGATGCGCGTCCAGGTCGACAAAGAACAGGTAATCCCACGCTCGCCGCTTGGATGGGCGCGATTCGATCTTGGTGAGGTTGACCCCTGTGTTCGCGAACAACGCCAGCACGTCGCGCAGCACGCCGACCCGGTCCTTTATCGAGAACAGCAGGCCAGTCCGGTCGCGCCCGGTGCGCTCGCCCATGTGCCGGCCGACGACCAAGAAGCGGGTGACGTTGCCCGCTGCGTCCTCGGCTCGCGGCTCCAGGACGTCGAGCTTGTAGACCGAGGCGGCCACTTCCGGCCCGATGGCCGCGGCGTTCGGCTCGCGCGAGGCCTGCTCGGCCGCCCCGACCGTGCTGGCCGTCTCCACCAGCGGCACGTTCGGCAGGTGCGCCCGCAGCCAGCCACGGCACTGGGCAATCGCTTGCGGATGCGAGTACACCACTTTCACCTCGGCCAGCGGCACGCGCGACATCACCGCCTGGTGCACGTCGAGCCTGAACTCGGCGCAGGCCTTCAAGTCCGTGTCCACGAAGCTGTCCAGGCTGAAGGTGACGGCGCCCTCGGTCGAGTTCTCAATCGGCACGATGCCGTAGTCCGCTCGCCCCACCTCGGTCTCCTTGAACACGTCGGGGATGGCCGGCACCGGGAGCAGCATGCTCGACGAGCCGAAATGCGACAGCGCCGCCTGGTGCGAGAAGGTCGCCTCCGGGCCGAGGAAAGCCACCCGCGGCGGCGACTGGAGGCTTCGGCTGCAGGAGATGATCTCGGAGTAGATCGCCTTGAGCCCTTCCGCCGGCAGCGGGCCTGCGGAGGCGTCCAGCACACGCTGGTACACCTCCGCCTCACGCCCCGGCGCGTAGACGGGAGTCGGGAGTCGGGAGTCAGGAGTCGATGAATGCTTGGCGCGGCCGATCTCGATGGACAAGGCCGCTCGCTGGTTGAGCAGCGCGACGATCCTCCGATCAAGCTCATCTACTCGACGACGCAGTCCCTCCAATTCGTCCCCCGACTCCTGACTCCCG
>DAIUFO010000248.1:727-6020 GCA_036844545.1 Chloroflexota bacterium | reverse complement strand
CACGTGCTTGCCCTCGGCTTCGACGGCCCTGGCCTTGGCCAGCACCTCGAAGGCGGACTCGGTGCCCAGCCGCGCCATCGAGTCGGCCAGCCGCATGGGGCCATTTTAGATTGGCCCCACCAAGGCCTACACGCCGGCCCAGTCGAGCACATCCCGAAAGCGATAGTCCTCGAAGACTCCGAAGTCGGGATGGCGCGACAGCTTGGCGGTAGTGAGCGCCGGGCTCGTCAGCCCGCAAGCGAAGCGCGCCATCTGCCGCGGCTCGCCCAGGGCGGCGGGGTGAGCCTGGCGCAATTCTGCCAGCCGGTCTAGCTCCGGCCTCGTCGCAAGCGGCGGCGGCGCGGCAGGCTCGTGAAGGCGGAGCCGCTGGCCCGATCGGCAGAAGCTGCATTGGCCACAGGGCTCGACGCGCTGCTCGCCGAAGTAGCTCGCCAGGGCGTTGGCCTGGCAGCCGTCGTGCGTCAGCAGTTCCAGCACGTCCTGCAAACGGGCAACCTCTTGCCGCTCACGCTGCTCGAAGCGTCGCGCCAGATCTTCAGTGAGCGATTCGGGATCGGCTTCGCCGCCTAACCGTGTGAAGTTCAGCCGAACGTCGGCAGCTCGGAGCTCGATCAGCCGCTGCTGAGCCAGGTACTCCAGCGCGCTTACTATACGAGCACGGTCCTGCTTCAATGCGGTCGCTATGTGGGCGGGATCGAGCGTGTACCAGAGCCGCCCTTCTTTGGCCCTGGCGAAGATGTCCGCGATGAATTGGGCGCGCTCTCCTTGGAAGCTGTTCGCGATCTGCAGCATCGGCTTCAAAGGACGGGCCTGGTAGCTGGCGTACGACGGCGTGCCCTGGCGCAGCAGCCCCTGCAGCTCCAGGTAGGTCAGGGCCGTGCGCAGCACAAGCTGGCGCAGATCGTGCCGGTTCGCCAGGCTGGTCGGGTTGACCTCGAACGAGCTGCCGGCCAGCAGCAGCTCGCCCACCAGCGACCGCAGCGCCGATCTCGCCGGCGTATCGCCATAAGCGAAGTTCTCGAGCACCGGGACGTCTTCCAGGCAAGCCAGCATCTCGACGATTGAAGGCTGGCGGTCGCGCCCGGCGCGGCCAATTTCCTGGCTCCAGCTTTCTAGGCTCTTCGGCAGGTTGTAGTGGTAGACGTAGCGTACGGCTGCCTTGTCGATGCCCATGCCGAAGGCCACCGTCGCCACCACAATGCCGGCGTCGGACGCCTGCCACCACTCCTGGACGGCGGTCCGGACGTCGTCGTCCAGCCCTGCATGATAGGCCTTGGCCGGCAGGCCCACATCCGCCAACATGTCCGCCACGCGCTCCGCCGTGCGCTGCAGGGTGACGTACACGATGGTCGTGCCGGCAGGGCGATCCCGCAGGCGTTGGACGAGGACGCGGTCGCGCTCCGCGGCGCGGACAGGAGTGGTCAGCAGCGCCAGGTTGGGCCGGAAGAAGCCGGTGACAACGGCGTCCTGACGGGAGATGGCGAAGTTGTCGCAAATGTCTTCGACTACACGCGGGGTTGCCGTGGCGGTCAGGGCCAACACGCGCTCGGCGCGAAAGGCCCGCGCAAAGTCCGCCAGCTTGAGGTAGTCCGGCCGGAAATTATGGCCCCACTCGGAGATGCAGTGCGCCTCGTCCACCGCGAACAGCGCTATCTTGACCTGCTGCAGCAAGCTCCGAAAACGCTCGTTGTTGAACCGCTCGGGCGCGACGTACAGCAGCTTCAGATGGCCGGATCGCAGCTTGCCCGTGACCTCGCGATGCTCCTCGGCTGAAAGTGACGAGTCCAGCCGAGCCGCCGCGATGCCACGCCCCTGCAGGAAGTCGATCTGGTCCTTCATCAGCGCGATCAGAGGCGAAACCACCAGCGTCACACCGTCCAGCAGCAGCGCCGGCAGTTGGTAGCACAACGACTTGCCGCCGCCGGTTGGAAACACTGCCAGCGCGCCGCGGCCGGCCATCAAGGCCTCTATCACCGCCTCCTGTCCGGGCCGGAAGGCGGCCAGGCCAAAGCGCTCCCGCAGCACCTCCTGAAGCGTCATGCCGGCCTGCAGATCGTCGACTGTCGCCGGTCAGCGCCGCCGTGTTCTCGATGCTGCTGAGCCATGAGGACCACGGCGACGAGGGCCAGCACCGCCAAGCCGACGATCACGATGGCCTCGATCATGGCTGACCCCGCAAACACGCCGCGGATCGTGCTCACGTAAGAGTCGCTGTTCACCCGCGTACTTCTTTTCCAAAGAAGGGATCGGTGTTTACTCGGCCAGTGTACTCCTCGTATCGGCCTACCCGAAGTAGCGGAAGCCGGTCTCCTTCATGCTCAGGCCGTCGTCGTCGCGCAGCTGGCCAGCCTCTACGACCTCGGCGACGTAGACCGTGTGGTCGCCGGCGGGCAGCTTGCCGGTGACGCGACATTCGAGCCAGCCGAGGGCATCGGTCAGCAGCGGCAGCCCGCCGGGGCTGTCGAAGGTGGCAATACCATCGAGCTTGTTGGGCACGGTCTTGGATTTGCGGCCGAGGCTGCCGGCCAGCTCGCGCTGCCCGCTGGCGAACGCGTTCACGGCGAACCGGCCGCTGGCCTCCAGCAGGTGGATGGACTCGCCGTCGTTCTCGACCGCGACCATGACCAGCGGCGGCTGGAAGCTCACCTGCGCCACCCAGTTGGCGGTGAAGGCGTTACGCCGGTCACCGTCCCGCACGGTGATGGCGTACAGGCCGTAGGTGAATTTGCGCAGAATGCTCTTCTTGGCGACTTCGTCCATGGAGTAATTGTTGCTCCCCCAATTAGTACCAGCGTGCCCCCTAGAGGATCCCCAGCTCGTGGTCGACGTCAAGATCAATCCGGTAGTCACCACGCCGGGCGGGCCAGTGCAGTTCAGCCTCAACGGCACCATCCTAGACATCAGCTTCACCGACAAAGCGGGCAACCCGGTGACCACCTTCCCCGATCTGATTGGGATCCAGGTGCAGTACGGCGCTGCCGACGTGGGCCAGGCCAAGGGCGATCCCAAAGGCCTCACCGTGGCCTACGTGATCGACGCCAACTCGCCAGAAATCGAGAACCCCAACCACTTCCCGATAGGGACATTCGTGCTCTTCGCGCCGGACCACGTCAGCCTGAACATTGCCACGGGCACCCTGACCGTGACGACCCGAGCGCTGGGCTCGACGATCAGCGTCGTCACCAACCCGGTTGGCTATGTTCAGACGCTCAAGCCCGACGCGCCGGAGCTGTCGAGCTTCGATCCCAACAATTCGCAGACCTTCAGCAACAAACCGCAGTTCAGCTATCTGCAGGTAGTCGAGCCGCAGATCGGCGGCCGCTTGATGGTGCTCGACCCGGATACCGGCAACTACTCGTACGTGGACGCCACTGACGTGGGCCCCTCGGGCCCGCCGCCACCCAAGTCCTCCTCGGCCGTGGTGTGCGGCCTGATCGAGACGAAGCTGGAGCGGCTGCTGGACGATCCGTTCTCCAACCGGCCGGCCCGGTCGTAGGCCGCCGCTATACTCAAAGCTGCCCATGGAAGAACAGCGCGAGCGCCTGCTCGCTCTACGCGCACGCATTTCCGACCTCCTGGTGCGCCTTTGACCTGCCTGCCAAAGAGCGGGAGGTCGCTCAACTAGAGCAGGAGTCCGGTCAGTCCGACTTCTGGGACGACAACCGCGCGGCGCAGGCCGCCATGGCCCGCATCGCCGCCCTCCACGACCAAACTGACCACTGGCGCGACCTGGCGCGGCAGGTCGACGACCTCTGGAGCCTGTTCGAGCTGGCTGAAGCGGACGGCGACGAAACGCTCTCGGAGGACATCGACTTCCAGGCTGGCGACCTCAATCGCTGCATCGACGAGCGCGAGCTCGAGCTCCACCTTCAAGGACCCTACGACCACAACAACGCCATCCTGGCCGTTCACGCCGGCACCGGCGGCGTCGACAGCCAGGACTGGACGCAGATGCTGCTGCGCATGTACCTGCGCTGGGCCGAAGCCCACCGCTACAAGGCCGAGGTGGTGGACACCTCGGAGGGGGAAGAAGCCGGCATCAAGAGCGCGACCGTTGAAATCAGCGGGCGTGACGTCTACGGCTACATGAAGGGCGAGCGCGGCGTCCACCGGCTGGTGCGCTTGTCACCGTACGACCAGGCTCACCGGCGCCACACATCCTTCGCGCTGGTGGAGATCATGCCCGAGATTGCCGACGAGGCCGCGGTTGAGATCGATCCCAAGGACCTGCGCATCGACACCTACCGCTCGACGGGCGCGGGCGGTCAGCACGTCAACAAGACCGAGTCGGCGGTGCGCATCACCCATCTGCCCTCCGCCATCGTGGTCACCTGCCAGAACGAACGCAGCCAGATGCAGAACCGCGACGTGGCGATGAAGATCCTGCGTTCGAAGCTCGTCGAGAAGCGGCTGGAGGAGCAGGCGGAACAGCAGGCCAAAATGAAGGGCGAATACCACGCCGCCGACTTCGGCAACGCCGTCCGCTCGTATGTGCTGCACCCCTACAACATGGTCAAAGACAACCGCAGTGGCTATGAGACGTCGAATGCCTCGGCCGTGCTCGATGGCGACCTCGACGGCTTCGTGCAGGCCTATTTGAAGAGCACCATCGGCAGCTGACACCGCTCGCTTTTGAAAGCGAGCTGTTAGGATACCGGGCAATGATCGTGCTCCAGGGGGTGAGCAAGGTCTACCCCGGAGGCATCAAGGCTCTCGAAGACGTTTCGATCGACATCCCGGAGCGAGAGTTCGCCTTCCTTGTCGGCCCTTCCGGAGCGGGCAAGTCCACCTTCATCAAGCTGCTGATCCGCGACGAGATCGCCACCAACGGCCGCGTGTTCGTCAATCACCAGGATGTCGGCCGGCTCAAACACCGCCAGGTACCGTACTTTCGTCGCAAGATCGGCGTGGTGTTCCAGGACTACAAGCTGCTGCCCTACAAGACCGTGCGCGAGAACGTGGCCTTCCCCCTCCAGGTCCACGGCGTGCTGGATTGGAAGGTCATCCAGCCGCGCATCGACTCACTCATGGAGCTGGTGGGCCTGCCGGACTGCCAGCAGCGCTTCCCCGACCAACTGTCCGGCGGCGAGCAGCAGCGCGTGGCCATTGCCCGCTCCCTGATCCACAGCCCGCTGATCCTGATCGCGGACGAGCCCACCGGCAACCTGGACCCGAACACGGCCTGGGAGATCGTGCAGCTGCTGATCAAGATCAACTCCTACGGCACGACGATCCTGATGGCCACCCACAACCGCGAGATCGTGGACATGCTCCGCCGGCGCGTGATCCACAT
>DAIUFO010000248.1:0-717 GCA_036844545.1 Chloroflexota bacterium | reverse complement strand
GCGTAAGGGCAAGAGCATCCCCTCTCCCGCCGCGGCGGGAGAGGGCTAGGGTGAGGGAACCCTCGTGAAGCCACGACTCCTGCTGTTCGCCCTTCGGAGCGCCCTGCAGCATTGCCGGCGCAACAAGCTCATGAGCGCCTTCTCGGTGACAACGACGACCGTGATGCTGCTCATGCTCGGCTCGTTCCTGGTGGTCATCGCCAGCCTGAACGTGACACTGCGGGCGCTGGAAACCAAGATCGACGTGGTGGCCTACATCAAGGACACGGCCGATCCGGCGGGGGTGCAGAACTTGCGCGACAGCCTCGGCAGGAACGCCGACGTGGCCTCGGTGGCGTACGTCAGTAAGGACGACGCGCTGGCCCGCATGAAGCAGACGCTGGGCGACAAGGCGCAGCTCTTGTCGCAGGTGCAGGGCAACCCCCTGCCCGCCAGCCTCGAGGTCCAGCTGAAGTTCGCCAGCTCCGCGCCTGCCCTGGCTGACACGCTCCAGCACGAGGCCACGATCGAGGACGTGGACTACAAGCGCGACGTAGTCGACCGCCTGCTGGCCATCACCGGCTTCCTGCGGCTGGCAGGCACAGTGATCGTGCTCGGCCTATCGGCGATCGCGCTGTTCATCATGGTAAATACCACGCGCATCGCCATGTACGCCCGGCGGCAGGAGATCGAGATCATGAAGCTGGTGGGCGCCACGGACTGGTTCGTGCGCTGGCC
>DAIUFO010000247.1:623-6036 GCA_036844545.1 Chloroflexota bacterium | reverse complement strand
GTTGCCGCTCATGTCACCCATGCTGCTGACCATTGGGACCCTGGTATTCCTCAACTCCATCAGCGAGTTCAGCCAGATCATCCTGATCTACGCGCCCAGCTCACGGCCGCTGTCGATCCTGACGCTGGAATACCTGTTCAACGGCGACCTGGAGCGAGCCGCCGTCCTGGGCGTGCTCATGACCGCCGCGGTGGCGGTGGTTGCCCTGGGAGCTCGCTCCCTGGGCCTCAAGCTGGGCCCGCGCTAAGCAACAATCCGCGATAGAAAGGAACGAGGTTGAGCAGTCCCACAACACAGGCGCCATGGCGCCGGTTTCCTCTGCCCGATTCGGCAATGGGAACCAAGTTCACCGATACGCTGGACATCGATCAGGAGGCACACCTGCTCTACGCCGGCGACAACTGGAGCGGCGGCGTGGACGTGTTCGACATCGCCACGGCGGACGCAAAATACCTCCGCACGATCAAAATGCGCAACACGTTTTATGGCATCAGCGTGGCCAAGAATGTCAACAAGGTGTTCGTCGGCTTGCGCAGCAGCGCCGTCGCGGTGATCGACATCGAGCCCAGCTCGCCCAAGGTGAATACGGTCGTCGCCGAAGTCGATACCGGCGGCCGGGGATCAGCCGATCTTGTCGACTACGACGCCGTCGATAGGAAACTGTATGCCGCCAACCGGAACGACGGCTTCATGACGTCCATCGATGCCGTGAACAACACGGTAGTCAAACGGATCGACGGATTGGGCGCCGCGCTCGAGCAGCCGCGCTACAACCCCAGCGACGGCATGGTGTACCTATCCGGGAATGGGGACAACGTCCTCTATCAGATCGACGCCAAGACTGACGCGCTGGTCAACACGTTTGACATCGGTGACGTGTGCAAACCGAACGGATTGGCCATCAACCCCAACGCCAACCAGGCACTCCTGGCGTGCAGCAACCGGGAGCGGCCCCACACCGTCATCTGGGATTTGAATCAGCAGAAGCTCGCGTCCGTCATCGAAGAGTCGGGTTGTGGCGATGGGGCGATTTATGTCTCGAGCATCGATCGCTTCTTCTTCGCCGCGGCGGGCTTCACAGGCGGGCCGGTGATGGGCATCTTTGGCGGCAACCCGGTGCGGTTTCTGACCAACGTCCCCACGCCGCAGGGCGCCAGCTGGGTGGCCTACGATGAGACGAACAGGCTCGTCTACGCCCCCGCTATCCAGGACGGCAAGCCCGCGCTGGTAAGCTTCCCGCTGCCCGAGGTGTGATGCTTGTGCGTCAGCTCCCGGAGACGAGCGCCTTGACCTGCGTATTGAGCTGCGGCCTCAGCCCAGTGAGCCAGTCCCAGGCGCATTCGTCGGGCAGCGTCTGATAGCCGGCGCCTGGAATGTCGGCCGGGTCCAACTTTGATGTGTCGGTGTCCAGCCGGATCACCGCTTGACCCTCAGCGTCCTGGAACGCCTGCATGCCCGGCTTGGTCAGCAGCCAGTTGGCGAACAGTTTGGCGGCGTTGGGGTGTGGCGCCTGGTTCTGCAGGCCCAGCAGAAAGGAGCCGCACTGCGCGGCGGACATACCGGGAGTTTCTATCGGGAGGGGGGCTATCTTGAAGCCAGCCGCGATTTGTCGCGCACGCTCGTCGTCCGCCACCCCGATCGCGATCGGATAGGTTCCGCGCGCCACCCAGTCACCCATCGTCCTGTCATCCTGGCCGAACTGGATCTTCTGGTCGAGGTACAGCTTCTTGAAATAATCCACGCCCAAGGCGTGGAGGATACCGTCGGCCGCGGACTGTCCCGTGCCGGAGATGGTTGGGTCGTACGCGGCGATCTTGCCCTTCAAGCTGGGATTCAAAAAATCGTTGGCGGACTTCAGCGTGCTGACGTCAATCTTCCCGGGATTTGCGGTGAACGTGTAGCGGATCTGCCGCACCAGCCTGACGACGTACGCCTGCTCCGGATCCTGGAACCAGACCTTGCCGCCGGCCCACGTGGCGGCGTCGTTTACGTCAGGAATGATGAGCGCCGGCTTGAGAGGGGCGTACAGCTTGGCCGGGAGCATGATGCTGGCAGCGCCGGGCCCCGACTCCAGGGTAACGTCGGCGGAGTGTATGCCGGCGGCACTCTCCTGCACCAACTTGGTGGCCAGCGTCGTCGATGAAGGCTGGGACAGCTCCTGGGTGGTGATGCCGTATGCCTTCTGGAAGGCGGGCAGGATCTTGTCGCGCAAGGATGGGTCCGCCGCCGAACCCACGATGAGCTGGCCTTCCTTCTTGGCGGCGGCCACCAACTGATCCATGCTCTGCGAGCCGCTGGCCGCGGCGGCGCTTGGCTTCGCGGCGGGCGAAGAAGCCGCCGGTTTCGCGGCCGCGGAGGCAACCGAGGGCGCCGCTTTGGCAGCGGCAGACACCGGCGACGAGGCTGAGGCAGCGGCTTGCGATGGCGGAGCGGAGCTTCCCCCGCAGGCAGCGAGCAGCAGCCCCAGCGCGGCCGCGATTTGGAGGGCTGCCCCCGGCTTGTGCTGGGTAGCCGACATACTGTGGCAGACGCCTAGAGCCATAGTTCACCTTCCATAGAAGTGGCCGCACTGTATCACGGCCACAACTCACAGGTCAATGCCCGCATCATCAGGATCGTGCGCGCGCTGCTGGTGGAGGCCGGCGTGTATGATGCCGGCTACGCGAGTCCCCATGCCATTGCCACCGGCTCTGCGCTACCGCGACTTCCGGCTGTACGCCTCCGGCGCGATCCTGTCGAACCTCGGGACGCAATTCACCACCGTGGCCATGGCCTGGCAGATGTACCAGCTTACGAACTCCGCCTTCCAGGTGGGCTTACTCGGTCTCGGACGGGCTCTTCCGCAGATTGGGCTGGCCCTGTTCGGCGGGGTGCTGGCCGACGCGGCCGACCGCCGGCGCATCTTGATGGCTCTTCAGCTGGTCAACCTCGGCGTTTCGAGCGGCCTGGCGGTGCTCACGCTGGCGGGCCTGATATCACCAACCACGCTGCTCGCCGCCGCGGTGCTGTTCGCCTTCAGCAGCTCCGTCGAAACTCCGACACGTCAGGCTGTCATCCCCAACCTGGTGGACCGGCTGGACATTGGCGCAGCCATTGCCTTCAACGGCACTCAGCGCAACCTGGCGAAGATTGTCGGGCCAGCGATCGCGGGCGTGATGCTGGCCGTCTCCGGGCCGGGGCTGTGCTATGCACTGGATGCCACGTCGTGGTTCGCTATGCTGGCCGCCCTGGCTTTGATTCGAAAGCCGCTGCAGGGGCTTTTGAAGGCACGCGCCTCAGTAGAGGCGCTTCTGGCAGGCGCGCGCTTTGTCGCCAGCCAGCAGGTGATCCTCGCCTTCATGGTGCTCGACTTCGGCGCCATGTTCTTCGGATCCAGCATTGCCCTACTGCCGATCTACGCACGTGACATCCTGGCGGTAGGGCCGGTTGGCTTGGGCTTGCTGTATGCCGCTCCTTCGGTGGGGGCGGTCCTCGGGGCGGCGCTTATGAGCACGGGCATCCGGGTCGACAGAGCGGGCATGTGGGTCCTCATCGGGTTTGCCGCGTACGGCCTGTGCACGATTGGGTTCGCGCTGTCACGGGTGCTCTGGTTATCGCTGCCATTGCTGGCGGGTACCGGCTTGGGCGACGAGATCGGCGCGGTGCTGAGAAACACCAGCAATCAGCTCCTCACCCCCGACGAGCTGCGCGGCCGGGTCGCGGCCGTCAACGGCGCCTTTGTCAACGGCGGGCCGCAGCTCGGCCAGTTTGAGTCGGGCGTGGTCGCGGCCCTGGGCGGCGTCCAACTGTCGGCGCTCACGGGTGGGATCGGGGCGGTCCTGTTGGTGGCGGCAGTGGCTATGCTGCCAAAGGTGAGGCGATTCACGCTGTCAGCAGCGCTGCAGCGCTGAATGGGTGACCGCGGGTGTCAGTCAGGCCAAAGGGTCATAGCGGCCGGATCGAGCTCCAGCACGAGCTGCTCGCCTGGGCGGGCCAGCACGTCACCCGGCAATGCAATGACCTCATTGTGGCTGCCCAGATTGACAACATACTCGTGGCCTTCCCCGAGGTAAAGGATCTCCTCTACGCGCGCCGAGACACAACCCGCCCCTCCCAGCGCGTCTTTGGAGGCCACACGAAGGTATTCCGGCCGGATCGTCAATTTGACCTGTGCCCCGAGCTCCAGTCGTTCGAGATCGTCGCCGCCGGCATCAGCCGGAAGAGGCACTTCCAGAGTGCCCGCCATGTCCTCGATCTGAACCACTGCACGTGGGCCATTCAAGCCCACGAACGCGCCATGAAGGACAAGGCTGCGACCGAGGAAATCCCGAACGTAGGGACTGGTGGGGTGGAGATAGACCTCCTGCGGCGTGCCCAACTGCTCCAGCTTGCCTTGCCGCAGCACAGCCACGTGATCCGACATGCTGAATGCCTCGCGCTGATCGTGCGTCACAAACACAACAGTCACGCCCAACTGCCGTTGAAGGCTCCTGATCTGGCGCCGCATCTCGTCCCGCAAGCGTGCGTCCAGGCTGCTGAGCGGCTCGTCGAGCAACAGCACGTGCGGTGAATAGACCAATGCCCTGGCCAGTGAAACGCGCTGCTGCTGACCGCCACTGAGCCTGGTGGCTGGGCGATCGTGATAGTCCTTCAGGCCGACCAATTCCAGCATCCGGAACACGCGCTCCCTGATGTCAGCCCGCCGAACCCGCCGAATTTGCAGCGGGTAGGCAACATTCTCATAGACGGTCATGTGCGGCCACACCGCGTGCGACTGAAAGACCATGCCCATGTTTCGCTGCTCGGCTTCAACAAAGATCCCCCGTCGCGGAGCCACCAAGCAGCGACCGGTAAGATGTATTTCGCCCTCATCGGGGACTTCCAAACCCGCTATCAGCCGGAGCAGTGTTGTCTTACCGCAGCCGCTGGGGCCCAACAGCGTGAATACCTCCGCCTCACGAATGTCGAGCGAGACGCCGGCCACCGCCTCGACGCTGCCAAACCGCTTTCGCACCTGCTGGATGCGCAGAAACGGCTCGGCTTGCCGATCAGAGGCGCTCGACAGACTCGGTGGCCCTGTCGCGGTCGTAGCCATTGCAGCATCTTAGCCGGTCGAGCGAATCGCGGTTGAAGCCGCTCGACTAAGCAGCGCGGGGGCACGGCGCCTCATGATGGCCAAACTATGGCGGGGCAGCACGAACCACAAGCTGGTGGTGATCTACCCGCCTTCCAGGCAGAAGGCGCTTGACGCTGCCCTAGCTGCCGTCGCACACTCCTGAGGTTGGATCGCCCGCGATAGGTGCGGTCCAATAGTGCGAGGAGGTTTGTCGATGCGGTTCATTCCCTTAGCTGCGCTTGCAGCGGCCTTGGCGCTGACAGGATGTGGCTCGCCAGCCAGCGCTCCAGCCGCGCCAACCAGCGCGCCGCCGAGCTC
>DAIUFO010000247.1:0-613 GCA_036844545.1 Chloroflexota bacterium | reverse complement strand
TCTTTGCGAGATCAGGCGACGTTCAAATTGCGCGAAGCTCGCGAGAATGTTCGCCATCAGCTTCCCGCTCGGCTGGAGCATGTCGAGCGCGGGTCCGAGCTCCGTCTCGGCCAGCCAGCCGGCGCAAGCCAGCGGCAAACCCGCGGCCAGCGGCTCCGGGGCTGCCAGCGGACGAACGGCCGTGGCCGTTAATTACGCGCAGACTAGCCCCACGTTCATGCAGTCGTGGTACGCGCTGGAATCGGGCATCTTCGCCAAGAACGGGCTGGACATCACGCTGCAGCTGGCGCAGAGCGCGCCGGGCATGGCCTCGCTGCTGTCCGGCCAGACGCAGCTCGGACTGATGGGCGGCAACGAAGTGGCCAACGCCAGCGTGCAAGGTGGCGACTTGGTGGTGGTCGCCAGCCTGGCGCCCCTGTACCCGTACGTGCTGGAGGTCCAGGGCAACATCAAGACCGGCGCCGACCTGAAGGGTACGAAGATTGGCATCACGCAGTTCGGCTCGACCATCGACGCCGCGACGCGAGTAGCCCTCAAGCAGCTGGGCCTCTCAGCCAACGACGTGAACCTGCTGCAGCTGACGTCGATCAGCGCGCGAACCGAGGCGCTGCTG
>DAIUFO010000246.1:0-6045 GCA_036844545.1 Chloroflexota bacterium | reverse complement strand
GCACCTTCGGCGAGTGGCCCGGCTACTACAACAAAGAGGGCCAGTGCACCTACGTCCGCGTGACGGCCATCACCATGCGCAAGGACGCCATCTGCCAGGACCTCCTCAACGCCCATCCGGAGCACACCATCCTCGGCGCCGTTCCGCGCATGGGCTCGCTGTACCGCGGCGTGCGCGCCATCACCCCCAATGTCACCGCCGTCAACCTGCCCTGGTCCGGGGGCTGCCGCTCTTTCTGCTACATCTCGATGAAGAAGCGCGCCGAGGGCGAGCCGACGCAGGCCGCCTTCGCCGCCATGGCCATCGAGCCCAACATCAAGCACACGCTCATCGTCGACGACGACATCGACGTCTTCAATGAGACCGAGGTGCTGTGGGCCATGGCCATGCGCTTCCAGGCCGACCGCGACCTCAAGATGATCCCCAACGCCATGGGCTCGCACCTGAATCCCAGCGCCTACGGCTACGACCGCCTGACCTGGGGTGGGATGGAGACCAAGCTCATCTTCGACTGCACCAAGCCCCTGCCGCCGTTTAAGTTCGCGGCCCGCGCCGAGGTGAAGCGGGACGTGGTGGACCGCATCAACCCAGCAGACTACCTGGAGGACTGGAAGTAACGTGCCCGAGGGAGGGCTGGACGCCGACAAGTGGCTGCGCGATCACTCGCTGTGCTCGCTGGCCACTGGCCGCAAGGATGGATCGCCCCAGCTGTCGCTGGTCGGCTACGGCTACGATGGGCGGGACATCGTCATCTCCACCACCAGCGACCGCCCCAAGTGGCTGAACAGCAAGCGCCAGCCCCAGGTGGCGCTGTTGGTGCAGGATGGCCGCCAGTACGTCTTGGTCTACGGCCGGGCGGAGCACATCGAGTCGGACCCTGAGCGGATCGAGGCCATGAGGCGCATTCCCAGCTTCAAACGCCGGCTCGAGCGGAACGCCTCAGCCGCCGAGCTCGTGGCTGAGCTTGACGCCGAAAAGCGGGTGGTCCTGCGCGTCGTTCCCGAAAGCATCGTGCCGCACAGCTGAGCGGCGGCGGAGGTCACTGAATGCGCCTGGCAACGTTGCTGCCGGTCGGGATCGGCGTGGTCACCGGCGAGGCCGTCGTGCCCGTCGAGAGCCGCACCATGGATGAGGTACTCGAGCACTGGCAGGGCCTGCGCGATCAGCTGGCCGCGCTTCCGGCGACGCATGCCGCTGTGCCCCTGAACCAGGTCCGGCTAGGCCCGCCGGTTCCGCACCCGTCGAAAATTTGGGCCGCCGCCGGCAACTACCGCCGCGGTACCGGCAACCTGGCCGACGGCTCCGGCCGCGGCAGCGGCCGCACCGAGGATCCGCAAGCGCTGCTGGACATGATCTTCCTCAAGCCGCCGTCCGCCATCGCCGGCCCCAGCACCAAGCTGGTGATCCCACCCAATGCGGAGACCATCTTCCCCGAGCTGGAGCTGTGCGTCGTCATCGGCCGCAAGTGCCGCAACCTCGCGCCCGACGAGGTCTGGGATGCCATCTTCGGCTACACCATCATCCTGGACGTGACCGCGCGCGGCTACGGCGCCGGCGGCAGCCTCGTTGCCACCCGCAACGTCCGCAAGGGCTTCGACACCTTCGCGCCGATTGGCCCCTGGATCGTCACGCGCGACGAGATCGCCGATCCCGAGGCGCTGGCGATGCGGCTGTGGGTCAACGGCGAACTGCGGCAGTCGGCCCGCACCGACGCCATGATCAACGGCGTGGCCACCCTGGTGAGCTACCTCTCGTACGTCAGCACCCTCCTGCCCGGCGACCTGATCGCCACCGGCAACCCCGACTCGCCCGACTTCCAGCAGCAGCTCCAGCCGGGTGACGAGCTGAAGGCCGAGATCGAAGGCATCGGGGCTATGACGCTGACGGTGGCCGGCTCCTAGCCCCTTTTGTCATTCTGAGCGTCGAGCGAAGAATCCGTCCCTAGCCTTTTTTGCTGGTAGCCCCGTGAAGGAAGATTCCAGCGCTAGAAGCACGGCCATTCCGGCCGTGCTTCTATGCGCGGATTGTCAGCTCGCGACGGTGATCTGGCCTGAGCTGACCGTCCCGTTGTACTGCTCGTTGTAGTCGCGGCCGCTGAAGGTCACTGCGACCGCCCCGGTCCCCGCGCCTCCCGCGGTTATCGTTGCGCTGAAGCGGACGTGGTGCTTGTTGCCTTGGTCGTCCACCAGTCCACCGGCGCCCGACATGGTGGCAGTGCTGCCGTCGACGCTGTAGCTGTGGATTGCGCCGTTACTTGCCCGCCTCTCCTTTGGCGATGATGCCGAACTCGGCGGTGCCGTCCCCACCCGCGAGGCTCAGAGCTCCCTTGCCGTGAATCGAACCCTGCGCGACGCTCCCCACGGACGCGGCCGTCGGAGTCGTGGGCGACTGTGAGTCAGCGTAGGCCGGCGCGACTGTTGCCAACGGCACCAGCAGAGAACCGGCCAATAGGAGTAAGCGAACGTGAGTCTTCAAGATCCTAAACCTCTTTCGTCATGTGATGTACTGAGGTCAGGCTAGCGGTCAGGACTGAGGACGCGCTGAGGCGAACCTTAGAGATCGCTGAGGCATGATAGGAGTCACGATGTACAACTACTCGAGCTTCAGCCGCTCGGAGTCCGCGGGCAGATCGGGCGAGTTCAAGGAGCGGCTGCGAGCCGGAGACGAAGCGCCCGATTTCGAGCTGCCCACGCCGGAAGGCGAGCTGATTCGCCTGTCGCGCTACCGCGCACAAAAGCACGTCCTGCTGGAATTCGGCAGCATCACCTGACCGCCCTTCGTGGGCGAGGTCTCGCCCCTCAACCGGCTCTACGCCAGCTACCGCGACCACGGCTTCGAGTTCCTGACGATCTATGTGCGCGAGCCCCATCCCGGTGAGAGCTTCCACGAGCACAAGAGCTGGGAAGACAAGCTGGACTATGCGCGCCGCTGCCGGGCCGAAGATGGCATCCAGAACCCGCTGCTGGTCGACGGCCTCGATGGGGCCGTACACCAGCTGTACGGCGTGCTGCCCAACATGGTCTACATCGTCGACAAGCAGGGCAAGATTGCCTACAAGGCCATGTGGACCGACCATGCCGAGATCGAGGCCGTCCTTCGGAACCTGGTGCTGGCCGGCGAGCTGACCGCCCAGGGCGTGCGCCTGAAGCCGTCCTACACAGAGAAGATCAACTACATTCCGGCCGAATACGCGGAAGGCGTGCGAGAAAAGGTCTTCGGGCGCGCCGGCGCCAAGGCCTGGGAAGACTATCGCCGCACCTTCGGCGGCTGACCCTAGGTTCGGTGCTGTTCAGCCGAAGAGCTCGGCCACCCTCACATCGATCTCGGGGAATAGCGGGCAAGTGAAGGCGTCATCCAAATAGAGTTTAGGCAGCTCTGAATAACGCTCCCCGCGCAGCTCGTACCGCTGCAGCGATTGTTCGGCGGCGTCCGCCACCCAATAGTGCGGCACCTTGAAGCGGGCGTACATGTGGAGCTTCACCCCGACGTCCCGATGCGCGGTGCCGTCTGACAGCACCTCCACCAGGAGGTCAGGCGCTCCCTGAATGTTGGTGTAGGTGATGATGTGCAGCCGCTCGGTGACGATGAACAGTGCGTCGGGCTCGGCCACGTTGTACTCGTCGAACACCACGTCCAACGGAGCGATGAAGGCTTGCCCGTAGCCACGTTGTTCCACCGCCCGAAGCATGATGTCAAAATTCGACACGGTCCGCTGATGTCGAGGGATGGGTGAAGGGCTCACAAAGATGTCTCCATCGATCAGCTCGTAGCGCTTGCCGTCTTCCGGCATTTGCTGCAGGAGCTCGTAGGTGATCCTCGAGTCAATGACTGCCATTTATTCGCCTCGGCTGGAGTATCGCACGGCTTGCAGAGCCCGCCACACACGCTCGGGCGTGAACGGCGCCTCGCGCAGGCGCACCCCCACAGCCTGGTAGATGGCGTTGGAGATGGCCGCGCACATGGCTGCCGTGGGGCCGTCGCCTATGCCCTTGGCGCCCCAGGGGCCGATGCCGTCGCGGTTCTGGACGAGGATCGCCGTGAAGGCCTCCGGCACGTCCGAGAAGCGTGGGATGCGATAGTCCAGGATTGAAGCGTTGGCCAGCTGCTGGCCGTCGTACACCAGCTCCTCGCCGAGCGCTACGCCCAGCCCCATGATGGCCGAGCCGACGTCCTGGCCCTCACACATGTCGGGGTTGATGGCCAGGCCCACGTCGCCCGCGACGGCCAGCTTGGCCAGTTTGAAGCGCCCGTTGTCGGGATCGACCTCCACCTCCACGGCGGCCATGCACGGCTCCCAGAACGGCGGGATCTCGGCCCACTCGCCGGCCTCGCGGATGTCGGCCCGGCCGATCACCTCCATGTCCGAGATGTTGTAGTACTTGGCGATGACCTCGGACCAGGTCATGCGCCGCACCTCGTCGATAACCACGCCGGTGGGTTCGATGCGCAGGTCCTCGGGCGGCGCCTCCAACAGCTCGGCAGCCATGTTCCGCAGCTGGACCTTGGCCTCGCGGCAGGCGCCCTGAACTGTGCGACCCTCGAGCGTGGTTGTCCGGTCGGCGCCGGTAGAGCGAGCGAACGGCGTCATGGCCGTGTCTGACTGCAGCACCCGCACTTGATCGATCGCCACGCCGAACTCCTCGGCGGCGATCTGGGCCAGCACCGTTTGACTGCCCTGGCCCATCTCGGTCGCGCCGGTCATCACCGTCACCGAGCCATCGCCGTGGAAGCGGACCTCGCTGCGGCCCACCGGCTGAGCGCCGCTGTCCGTCACCGCCACGGCCATGCCCCGGCCGTGGTTCGGCGCCAGCGGCTCGCTCCAGCCCAGCGCCTCGGCCAGCTTGCTGACGTTGCCCTTCATGTCGGCGGTCAGGCCGCGCTTCTTCGGGAAGAAGCGCTCGCCGCTCTCGGCCAGGTTGTTCAGCTTGAACTGCAGCCCATCCTGACCCGCCAGCTCCGCCAGCTCGTCCATCTGGACCTCCGCCGCCAACGTCACCTGGTTGACGCCGAAGCCGCGGTAGGAGCTGGCGGGACAGGTGTTGGTGTACACGGCGTAGCTGCGGATGTCGACGGCTTCAAAAGAGTAGGGGCCGACCACACGAACGGCCGTCTTGGCGCACACCAGCGGGCTGTTCTCGGCGTACGCGCCGGTGTTCAGGTAGACACTCCCGCGGCGGGCGATAACCTTGCCATGCTCGTCCAGGGCCGTCTCCAGGTGGACGCGCGAATCGTCGGCGCGGGTGGTGAGGATGGACTCCTCGATGGTGTACTGCAGCCGCACCGGCCGGCGCGCCTTCCACGAGCAGGCCGCCGTGAGCGGCTCGATTTTGGTGTAGGACTTGGAGCCATAGCCGCCGCCGATGAAGGGCGTGATGACGCGCACCCGGTTGAGCGCCAAGCCGAACACTTTGGCCACGTCGTTGCGCACGATGTACAGGTGCTGGGCGCAGGACCAGATGGTCAGCAGCTCGTCCGTCCAGTCGGCCACGGCGGTGTACGGCTCCATGGCGTAGGCGTAGGTCATCGGATAGTGGAAGTCGCCGCTGACCACGTGGGCGGCTCGCGCGAACGCGGCCTCGACGTCGCCCCACTGGACGTGGCTTTCCTGGCAGACGTTCGTCCGCTTGGCGCCGGCATCTACCTCGACGTGGCCTGCCGACATGCCCTCCGCGTAGGAGTCCTCGTGGATCAAGGGGGCGTCCGGGGCGAGGGCGTCTTCCGGCGTGAGCAATGCCGGCAGCTCCTCGTACTCGACGGCAATGTCGTCCAGCCCCTCCTGGGCGATCAGCTCCTCCTCGGCGATGACGACCGCCACCGGCTCGCCGACGAAGCGCACCTTGTCCAGCGCAATCAGCGGGTGGTCCTTGACGGCATGCCCGTAGCGCGGGCTTGGCAAACCCCGGATGTCCTCGCCGGAAAGCACCGCGATGACGCCCGGCCGCGCCAGCGCCGCGCCGGCGTCGATGCCCTTGATGCGCGCGTGCGCATAGGGGCTGCGCAGCACCTTGCCGTAGGTCAGGCCCGGCACCGGAATGTCGCCCGTGT
>DAIUFO010000245.1:0-6069 GCA_036844545.1 Chloroflexota bacterium | reverse complement strand
ATTCGTAGGCCGTGAGCATGGCGAAGCGCTGGCCCTGGCGCTTCCAGTCGCGCAGTTGCTGGACGGTTATACGCACGGTTGGGACTCCTTTGGGTTGGACAGAATGGCCTCGATCTCAGCCTCGACGCCGGGATCGAGCTGGCTCAGCTCCAGCGACTTCTCCCCCAGCTCGCGGTAGATCGGGATCAGGTCGGGAGCGTTGGATTCGAGGGCCCGCAGATGTCGCCGGATCGTCCCGGCGTCGCCGCGGACGATGGGCCCGGTGAGCGCCTGAGCAACCCCCAGGCGCTCGATATTGATCAGGCTGGTCTTCGCCAGCGGCAGCAAAGCTTGCAGGGCTTGGGCTTCAGAATACCCGAGCATCCGCCACAACCGCACCGCCTGCGCGAACAAGGTGACGATGTAGTTGTGGCCGAAGGCGCCGGCGGCGTGGTACAGCGGCCGGCCGCCATCGGGCAGGCGAAGCGGCAGGCAGCCCAGCCTCAGCGCCATCTCTTGCAGCACCTCCAGCAGGCCGCCGGAGGCTTCGAGGGCCACAGTCACGCCCGTCAGCTCGGTGTCGGGGGCAGCGAACGTCTGGAGTGGATGGAACCCGCCGCGCTCGATGGCGGGCGCCAGGACCTCGAGCTCCATCGACCCGCTGCAATGCACCGCGGCCAACCCGGCGCGCCACGGCACGCTGGCAGCCACGGCCGCGATGGCGTCGTCGGGGACGGTGATGAACACAAGCTCCGCCGCCTCTGCCAACTCCTCGACCGAGGCCAAGGCCGCGCACCCAGGCAGCCGTTCCGCCAGGGACTCGGCTGAGCTCATCTTCCGGCTGCTGACGCCCGCGACGGCATAGCCAGCCTCGGACAGCTTGACCGCGAGCACACTCGCCAGCCGCCCGGCGCCCACGAAGCCGAGCCGCGGCCCGTCAGCGGGCACGGCCAGCCCCCAACAATCCCCTCGCCCGCCGCGGCGGGAGAGGGCTAGGGTGAGGGAGCCTGGAGCGCCGCACGTCTTCTGTGTCGCGGATACGTTCGGCTCCTTTGGGGCGCAGCCTTCCCCGCGTGGCGCTGATCGGCCGCCGCCGTCGGGTGTCACCGCCCACGGGCGGCCGGCTCTTGGTTCAGCTCATACAACAGCCGCAGGCCGATCAGCGACAAATGCGGCTCGACGTGATCGACGATCGTCGTTTCGGCGGCGACCAGCCCGGCCAGCTCGCCGGTGGCGACCACCTGGCTGGCCGCGCCGGTCTCGGCGTGGATGCGGGCCAGCATGCCCTCCACCATGGCGATGTGCCCCAGGATGATGCCGGATTGGAGCGCCGCGGCGGAGTCCTTGCCAACCACGCATTTTGGCCGCACCAGGTCGACCCGATGCAAGCGCGAGGCCGCTTGGAACAGCGCTTCGGCCGACAGCGCCAGCCCAGGGGCAGTGGCCGCGCCCAGGTAGGCGCCGTCGGGCCCCACCACGTCGAACGACGTCGCCGTGCCGAAGTCGAGCACCACCAGCGGACCGCCATATATATGGAAGGCGGCGGCGGCGTTGAGGATGCGATCGGTGCCGACCTCGCGCGGGTTGTGCATGGCCACGTGCACGCCGGTGCGCGTCCCGGCGCCGACGACCATCGGCTTGTGATGAAACAAGCGTTGGGCGAGCTGCTCGAACGGCTCCGTCAGCGGCGGCACGACCGAGGCTAGGGCCACGCCGTCTATCTGGTCGCACGACAGCCCCTCTTGGGCCAGCAGGCCGCTCACCAGGAAGGCGTACTCCTCGGCGGGCCGCCGCACGTCCGAGGCAAGCCGGAACGCGGTCCGCAGCCGGTCGCCCTGGAAGACGCCGGCGCTTACGTAGGCGTTGCCTATGTCAAAGACTGCAAGCATGTCACCGCTGGCGGCTCGCTCCAGGGCGAGTCCACCGCTGTCGGCACTATAACACGGCGCCCGTAACGTGGCGGGGAAGGGAGATTTGAACTCGCCCGACGCGGTTTGGGCGGCGTGTCATGGCGAGCGCTAGGAACCGTCCGCTGTGGTCTGATGGTCATCGAAGCCCGGCCGGGGCACCCTCATCGTGGTGGGCTAACTCAGCGTGCGGGTCAGAACCTCCGTGGTGTGATGGATCGACGTGCACGGTGACGCCAGCAAGCTTGGGGACAGCGTGGAGCATGGCGTGGCGCGCACGTTCAGCAACTGCGTGAGCCTCGCTGAGGTGCAGACCGCCGTCAGCGACGATAAGCACCTCTGCATGGATGTTGTGGCCTATCCAGCGAGCCCGAATATTCGATACGTTCTCAACCCCGGCAACTGCGCGAGCGGAGGCCTCAGCCGCATCGACGATCTTCGGATCGACTGCATCCATAAGTCGCCTCCCGACCTGGAGGGCCGCGTCTTTGAGGATGAGCAGGATGGCGACGGTGATTCCCAGCCCCACGAGTGCGTCGAGTTGGTGAAATCCGAACCACGCTCCCACGACCCCAATGAGTACCGCCAGCGAGGTAAGGCCATCAGTCCGTGCATGGTAGCCGTCGGCGACCAGCGCCGCGCTGCCGATTCGTTCGCCAGTGCGAATCCGAAAACGCGCCACCAATTCGTTGCCCAGGCAGCCGAGGATTGCTGCCACTGCCACCCAACCGAGTTGAGTGAGCGGCCGAGGGTGAATCAGCCGCTCCACCGATTGCCACGCCGCTACGGCGGCAGAGCCGGCAATCATGAGCACGACGAAGACTCCGGCTAAATCTTCAGCCCGTCCATACCCGTAGGTGTAGCGGCGCGTGGGAGGCCGGCGGGTAAGTGAGAAGGCCAGCCACAGGGGAATGGCAGTGAGTGCGTCTGCAAAGTTGTGAATTGTGTCCGCCAACAAGCCCACCGACCCGCTCGCGACCGCGACTACGAGCTGCAACACGGCGGTGCAGCCAAGAATGGCGAGAGACTGCTTCACGGCCCGGATGCCTTCGGTGGAACCCGCCAGCGCATCGTCCAGGCTGTCCGCTGCATCGTGGCTGTGCGGGCGAAAGACCCCGAGGAAAAGTCCTTTTAGCCCTCCCTGGGCGTGTTCGTCGCCGTGCGGGTGGCTATGGCCGCTGGACTCATGCAGGTGGTGATGACGTTCTTCATAGTGTTCGTGTGGATGATCGTGCATGGGCATCGTCCCCCTGTGCGTTCTGTCGCTGACGGTTCAGGCCGCTTTGTCGTCGTCGCCGGCGTGACAGCGCGGCGTCCAGTGCACCAGGCGGGCGCTGTCGACTCGCTCGAGGACAGCGTGCTTGACGCTGTGACCGATCTCCTCCGCGGCACGCAGTGTCACCTCTTCTCCGAGCGTGCCATCCACTTCAATCAGGAGAGAGCGGCCCATCCAACGGGCGCGTGCAGAAACCTCCGTCACCCCGGGAACAGTGGCCGCGGCGGCTTCGGCCGCCACCAGGTCTTCCGGTTCGACGCTGTCCATGAGGTGGGCCAGGATATCGCGTGTGACTTCGTAGCCGACGTGGAGGATGAACAGTGTCACAGCAAAACCGGCGATCGGATCACCCCACGGATAGCCAGCCGCAACCAGGCCGAGGCCGGCGAGCGCGCCAAACGACGACAACGCGTCGAGCCATGAGTGTTTCGCATCGGCAATGAGCGTCACCGACTGAATGCGTTCACCGATGCGCTTTTTGTAGCGGGCCACGACCTGGTTGCCGATGATGCCGAGCACGGCGCCCGCCATACCGATATAGACGTTGTGGGTCGATGCGCCAGAGACGAACTTCCGGTAGCTTTCGTACCCGGCGAAGACCGCGCTCGCCCAGATCACCAACGCGACGCCAAGGCCCGCCAAATCCTCAGCGCGCTCGTAGCCGTACGGATGGCTCTTGTTCGGACTCCTTTTTGACACTGCGAAGCCGATGAACACCACCGCTGAGGTAGAGACGTCCGACAGGTTGTGCAGTGCGTCTCCAAGCAGAGCAACGGAACCTGTGAAAAGCGCAAGCAGAAGTTCGACGATGCCCGTGATGCCAAGGCCGACGGCGGACACCGCGACGGCGCGATTCGCTTGCTTGCGATCGTCACGTTCCGTGCTGTCGGCAGCGGAATGGGAACTGCAGGACATGGTCCTCCTCCTTAGCCTGGCTTCCAGGCGTTGCCGTGTGTTCGGGCAAGTCTTGAGCTACGTGAAACAGCAAGCTCAGGTGGGCTCCTTTCACGGTCTAGTCGGGGAAGGGAGATTTGAACTCCCGACCTCCTGGTCCCAAACCAGGCGCGCTGCCAGGCTGCGCCATTCCCCGTGGCCCCCAAAAGTCTAGCGCGGCACGCGGCCTGGCCGAGCCAATAGCAAGCTCTGTAGTAGACTTGCACGCGACGAGAAGGGCAGCGGGGGGCGCTGTCGGAGAAGGGATTCCGTGCCTACCAATTACATCGGCATCGGCCTGTTCATTCTGGTCGGGCTCGCCTTCACGGGCGGGACGTTCTTGGTGGCCGGCGTCATCCGGCCCAGCAATCCGAACCCCGTCAAGCTCGAGCCGTATGAATCCGGCATCTCCAACGTGGGCGACGCGCGCGACCGCTTCCACATTCGCTACTACGTGCTGGCCATGCTGTACCTCGTCTTCGACTTGGAAGTCGTGTTCCTCTATCCCTGGGCGGTGCAGTACGACAAGCTCGGCGTGTTTGGGCTGCTCGAGATGCTGGTGTTCGTCGCCATCCTCCTGATCGGCTACTTCTACGCCTGGAAGAAGGGCGCTCTCGATTGGGTTTAGACCCCGACAAGCTGCTGGATAAGCTCCAGGTGCGCTTCCCAGAGGCGGTGCTGGAACGCTCTGTCGCGCGCGGACAGGCGACCGCACTGGTCGCGCGCGACAGTATCGTCGAGGTCTGCGCCTTCTGCCGGGACGACGGCGATATGCAGTTTGACCACCTGGCCGACATCGCCGCGGTCGATTGGCCGGAGCGGCGAGAGCGCTTCGACGTGGTCTACCACCTGTACTCCATCCCGGCCAACCAGCGGCTGCGACTCAAGGTCCACGCGGCCGATGGCCAGGAGGTGGAGACCGTCACAGGCGTGTGGCCGGCGGCCAACTGGCTCGAACGAGAAGTGTACGACCTGATGGGCGTTTCCTTCGCCAACCATCCTGACCCGCGGCGCATCATGATGTGGGACGACTACCCCTATCACCCCTTGCGCAAGGAGTTTCCCACCGAGGGCGAGCCGGACGTGCCCCAGGACTATCACGTGGCATTTCCGCCCGGAATGGAGCGGACCTAGATGGCAACCGAGATCAAGCAAGCGCAGCAGGAGATCGGCGGCATCTCGATCGAAAGCATCGTCGAGACCGCCGAGGGCCGGCGCGACATGACCCTCAACATGGGGCCACAGCACCCGGCCACCCATGGCGTGCTGCGCGTGGTGCTGGACATGCAAGGCGAGAACATCCTCAACGCCACGCCGCACATCGGCTACCTGCACCGCGGTATCGAGAAATTAGCCGAATCTCGTACGTATACGCAGATCATCCCGCTCACCGACCGCACCGATTACACGGCCGCCATGGCCGGCAACCAGGGGCTGTGCGTGGCGGTCGAGCGGCTCATGGAACTCGAGGTGCCGGTCCGCGGACGCTACATCCGGACGATGATCGCCGAGCTGCAGCGCATTGCGTCCCATTTGGTGTGGCTCGGCACGCACGCGCTTGATATCGGCGCTTCCACCATCTTCCTGTACTGCTTCCGGGAACGCGAGCAGATCCTGGACTTCTTCGAGAAGTTCTGCGGCGCCCGCCTGACCTACAGCTACTACCGCGTTGGCGGCGTGATGGCTGACGCCCCGCCCGGCGTCCTGCAGGAGATCTACGACTTCACCACCAGCTTCGTCGACCGGCTCGCCGAAAGCGAGGAGCTGCTTACCGGCAACGACCTGTGGCTGGCCCGGACGCAGGGCGTGGCCACCATCTCCGGCAAGGATGCGATTGCGATTGGGCTCACCGGCCCTCCGCTGCGCGGTTCGGGCGTGGCCTACGACATCCGCAAGGCCGAGCCCTACGACGCCTATGCCGACATGGACTTCCTGGTGCCGACGTCCGATCGTGGCGACGTGTTCGGCCGCTAC
>DAIUFO010000244.1:0-6080 GCA_036844545.1 Chloroflexota bacterium | reverse complement strand
TCGACCTCACTGCCGCTGCCGACGCTCTGAATGCCGAAGGTCAAGCCCTTGAAGTCCTTGGGGCCGCGGACCTTGCCGCTGTCGTAGAGGTCCTTGCGGACCACGATTTGCAGCGCGCCCGTGCCGGGCAGGCAGCGCGCCTTATCGGCCACCAGCCTGAGGTTCAGCCCGCGCTGGATGGCGTTGATCAACGACACGGTGAAGGAGCCGGCGCCCACGTCCAACGATCCGGCGGCGAGCTGCGGCGGCATGTCGCTGCTGTTGAGGCGAACGGACTCGATGTTGATGCCCTGCTTGGCGAAGAAGCCCTTATCGACGCCGATGTACAGCGAGGCATCGGTGCCGGCGCCGCTGAAGGCGACGTGCACGGTATTGCCGCCGCTGGACGCCGCCGCCGCCGAAAGCGCCGGTTTGGCCGCGGCCGCGCCGGCCGGCGCGGTCGCGCTTGACTTGGCCGCCGCTGAGGCTGTTGGAGAGGGAGCCGCGCTGCCGCCGCAGGCCACGAGAAGGCCGCAGCCCAGGGACAGGACACCCATGAGCTTCAGGTACATGCCCTACACGGTAGCCGAAAACGCTGTGCCTCGTCCATAGCTCGCGAGCGGCAGGGGCCAGGGCGCGACCGTTGCCTGCCTGAAGCCACAAATCCGCAAGGGTCTGGTATACAATGCCAGCCACTCAGAAGGCTCGAGGAGGACATCATGTTCAGATCGGCCTGGCGAAGCGCGCCCCTACTATTTGCGATCGGGTTGGCGAGCTGTGGGTCCGCGGCGCCGGCCCCGAGCAGCGTGGCCCCGGCCGCCAGCGTCGCGGTCCCGGTGGCCAGCGCCAAGCCGCCATCGGGCTCGACAGCGCCGGTGGCTTCAGCCGCGCCCGCTTCAAAGCCGGCGGCCAGCGCCTCGGCCGGGCTGAAGCCGATCAAACTGGCGTTTGTGGCCATCAGCACCACCACGCTGCCAATGTGGATCGCGCAGGCCAAGGACCTTTACAAACAGCAGGGGCTGGACGCGCAGGTTACCTACGTGCAGGGCAGCACGACGGCTATCCCATCGCTTGTGGCCGGCGAGCTGAACATCATTGAGGCGCAAGCCGCCGCTTCAGTGCAAGCACAGCTGCAAGGCCAGGACACCGTATCGCTGGCAACTCATGTGCCGTACGCGGACGTGCGGCTGGTCACGGCGCCAAGCATTAAGACCATGGAGGACCTCAAGGGCAAGGCAGTGGCCGTCACCAAGCCGGGAACGGTCACGGATGTGGTGGCGAGGGCGGTGCTTCCGCGCTACAAGCTGACCCCCGACAAGGACGTCCATATTACCTACGTCGATACACAGCCGGGCCAGCTCGCCGCGCTCCAGAACAATGCCGTCCAGGCCGTCCTCGTGCCGCCGCCGTTTGATGAGACGGCCAAGAAGTTGGGTTTTGCGGAGTTGCTGAACATTCGATCGCTGAACTTCCCTTACCCGACCGACGGCGTAGTCACCACGCACAAGTTCCTGCGGGAGCATCCCGACCTGGTGAATGCCTACCTGAAGGCATTCGTGCAGGCGGTGCGCTTCGCTCCCGCCAACCCCGAGGAGACCAAGAAGATTCTGTCAGCGCAGACCAAGCAGACGGACGCCGCCATCCTCGACACCTCCTACAAGACCCAGATGGACGACTGGGCCAACCCGCCGGTGCCGACCATCGAGGGCATCCAATCGCTGCTGCCGCTGTTCCCCGGCGGCCAGGGCAAGAACCCGGCCGACTTCATCGATCCAGCCCCCCTGGAGCGAGCGATCAAGGAATTGGACGGGAAGTAGGCTTCCCTCACCCTTACCCTCTCCCGCCGCGGCCGGAGAGGGGACTATTGCCGGCGGTGGACCATGCAGCAGCCGTCCACTTCATACTGGCTCCTTGGCGATTTCGTCAAGCAGGGTGTTGTCGAAGAACTGCTTGGGATCGGCGAATGTCCATGAAGGGGATGGTATAGTGCCTCGCACTCTCACCCCGAAAGGAACCTTTGGCCCTCACGTTTGAAGACAAGATCGACCCCTCGCGCGCCGCGCTGATCGTCGTCGACGCCCAGAACTATTATTGCCACGCGGACGGCCCGGCCAAATGGGAAGACCATTCGACGTGCACCGCTGCGGTGGCCAATATCCAGCGGCTGATCGAGGGCGCGCGCCGCGCCGGCGTGCCGGTCGTCTACTTGCGGAACTGGCACGAGGACTGCACCGACTCCGAAGCCTGGGCCACGCGCGGCGGGCGGTCCGCCATTGGCCTGCGGTCCAGCACCTGGGAAGCCGACTGGTACGAGGTGGCGCCGGCGCCGGGCGAAGCCGTGGTCAACAAGCACCGTTACAGCGGCTTTGCGGGCACGCGGCTGGACGCCATCCTGCACACCTACGGCCGCTCATCGGTGATCGTGACCGGCGTGGCCACCAACGTCTGCGTCGAGAGCACCGCGCGTGACGCCGTGTTCCACGACTACCACCTGGTGTTCATGTCGGACGCCACGGCCACGGGGAACGGCAGCGTGCTGCACCAAGCCACGCTGGACAACATGCGGCTGCACTTCGGGATCGTCGCCTCGACGCGGGAAGTGCTCAGTGGCTGGGAGCGGCTGGCAGTAACACCGAGTGTGTGAAGCCTGGGATCTCCCAGGGCAGGCGCTGGTCCGTGCTGAGCTGTTCGGGCAGGAACTGCTCCGGTTCGAAGACGTCACGGCCGAACACCTCAGCATCGCGGGCCAGTTCGCCGGCGTTGGCCAAAGTGACCTGGCCGGCCTTGGCCCAAGGCACGTCGTGCTTCCACAGTTGGAAGACGGCGCGCTGTGTGCGAAGCATCAGCGCGTCGCCCGTGTCGGCCACGCCCGACATGGGCAGTCCAAAGCGTAAGATCGGGTCGGGGACCGCGTAGTAGGCCGCCTTTAGGTCCTTGTTGGCCCCCAGCAGGGCCAGGTGCGCCTTCATCACGTCGTCCCAGCCACGGCCCTTGTCGGCGAAGCTGTAATCGGCCTCGGGCGGCACCTCGCGCTCCCTTGCCAGCCAGCCATCGGCGCTGCCATCGTGCAGCAGATCCATCACGTTCATGAACTGAGCCTGCTTGGCCGCCGCATCCCAGTCAATGATGTAGCGCTGGAAAGCCTGGTAGACGTGCTGGCTGTCGCTGATCCGGAACCGCCGTGAGATAGGATAGCCCAGCGTCTGGACTCCGCCGAAGCCGTTGAAGGCCTTCCATATCTGCGCGTCGCCGTCGTCCACCACGCGGAAGCCGCTGCCGCCCCCGCCGCCCTGCGTATTGGTTTGGGTGTAGAAGTGGCCGTCGAGGATGTCGAAGTCATCCAGTACAGCGTTGGCCGAGCGGTACTCGTGCCGCACCTGGGGCACGCCGTCGACGCCCTCCTGCTTGTCCGGCACCTCGGGAAAGCCAATCAGGAAGGATTGGGAGAGGTATTGCGATGGGTTGTTGTACTGCACCTGGAAGTGGAGGTGCGGACCGCCGGTCTGGCCGGTGTTGTCCGACAGGCCGATGAACTGGCCCTGCTCTACGCGCTGGCCGAGGCGTACGCGCGCGCCGTCCTTGGGGCCGTGGAGATAGGCGGCGGACGTGCCGTCGCCATGGTCGATGACGATGTAGTTGTTCCATTCCGGGCACGAGAGGTCGCGGCAGTTCTGGGTGTTGTCCTGGCGGATCATCCAGACGCTGCCGGCGCGGGCCGCCGCGATGGGCGAGCCGGTGGGCATGCGGAAGTCCCAGGCGAACGCCGCCCGGCCCTCGTGGGACCGGCCGGAGTGGATGCCCTGGATGACCATCCACACCACGTTGCCGGGAAACGGCAGATGGTAGACCGCCGGAGGCGCCGCCGCCCGGGCCAGGAGTGCTCCGAACGGCGTATACATGGCGGCCGCGCCGATGGAAAGACCGAGAAAGCGGCGTCGAGAAAACGGCGTAGTCAGCATTTCGGTGGCCAGTAGCCAGTAGAGTTTACTCGTGGCCGTGCGTGCAATCGACATCGTCGGCGTGCCTATGGACTTGGGCGCGGATCATGAGAACCAAACCGGCAAGTTCGCCGAGCAGCTGATCCTCTCGGCACTAGGGCGAAGCATCCTATGAGCGCTGCCGAGCGGCTGGAGATGCGCGGCCACATCATCGACTCGGGCGGGCTGATGAAGCTGATGGACACCATCATGGACCTTGGCGGCGAGTTCGAGATCGAGGAGCAGAGCTACGGCCGCCGCAAGGACGAGCCCAGCTACGTACGCGTGCAGGTGAAGGCGCCGACGGACAAGGTGCTGGAGCAAATCCTCCTGTCGTGCCAGTCCCTAGGCGCCAACCTGTTCGACACCAGCGACGTCCAAACCGCGCCCGCGCCGCGCGACGGGGCCTTGCCGGACGGCTTCTACTCGACCACCAACCTCAAGACCGAGACGCGCATCAACGGCCACTGGCTGCCGGTCCTCAACCAGGAGATGGACCTAGCGCTGGTGGTTGACCCGAAGGACGGCGTTGCCCGCTGCACCCCAATGGCGGACGTGCGGGCTGGCGACGCGGTCGTAATCGGGCATCGCGGCTTGCGGGTGACGCCGCTGGAGCGAGCGCGAGAGCGCGAGGTGTTCTCGTTCATGCGCTCGGAGGTATCGTCGGAGCGGCCCAAGCAGCTGGCCATCGCCGAGATCGCCGAGACGATGCGCCAAATCCGCGGCCGTGGAGGCAAGGTCTTGTTCGTGGTGGGGCCGGCCATCATCCACACCGGCGCCGGTCCGTACCTCGAGGCGCTTGTCCGTGATGGCTTCGTGCAGGTGCTGTTTGGCGGCAACGCCATCGCCACTCACGACATCGAATCGGCGCTGTTCGGGACGTCCCTCGGTGTGGACCTGGCCACCGGTATGACGGTGGAGGGCGGCCATGCCAACCACATGCGCGCCTTGAACACGGTCCGGCAGGCCGGCTCGATCCGGGCCGCGGTCGACCAGGGCATCCTGACCCGCGGCGTGATGTACGAGTGCTTGAAGCACGGTGTCGACATGGTGCTGGCCGGCTCCATCCGCGACGACGGCCCGATGCCAGAGGTGATCACCGACGTCATCGAGGCCCAGCGTCAGATGCGGCGCTGCGTCCAGGACGGCGTGGAGATTGCCGTCATGATCTGCACCATGCTGCACTCCATCGCCACCGGCAACCTGCTGCCGGCCAGCGTCAAGACAGTGGTGGTCGACATCAATCCGGCCACCGTCACCAAGCTGGCCGATCGCGGCAGCATGCAGGTGGCCGGCATCGTCTCCGACGCCGAGCTGTTCTTAAGCTCTCTAGCGCAAGCCTTGAAGAATCGGTAACCGGCGCCACCAGGGCCGCGGGGGATCGCCTTGGAGCTGCGCACGCAACCACTTCCTGACGCCGTCATCGGAGAAGTTACTGGTGTTCGCCTCGGTCATCAAGTTTTTCGGCTTCAAGAAGGAGTCGACATACTCGCGTGCAACTCGGACGTTTATGGCGTCCGACCGGCGATCCCAGAGGCGTCGGTCCGTGTCTACGAGGTGCAGATCAGTGTAGAGAGCGACTTCGCGGTTATCGACGAGCAGCGTTTCGCAGGTGACGTTCTTGGCGGCGAAGATCCAATAAGTCGCCGGTTGCGCAGGCTGGTTGCCCACCGCGGGTTGGTCTCGTAAATACTTACGAGCATCCTGGACGTGCCGGCAGAGGTCATCCTCCGACATGGCCTGGATGTCGAGCGCGCGGTATGTTGGCTTCCGCAGCTCGAGTGTCTTCCGATAGTAGGTACTCACGTCGTCGTCGTACCGGCCGAAGCCTGCCACCGCCTTGACGGTGGTCGCCTCTCGCTGCATCTCCTGTGCCTCGGCCAGCAGCTGTTTCTGGCTGGCGAACCTTCGATCTTTGAGCTGTCCGGTGCGAAAACGCCGTTCAGTAAACAGGAAGTAGAAGATCGTTACGCCGAGAGCCAACAATTCGAAAGTGAACATTGCTCCCACGGAGCGGTGCGGGTAATGCAGTTCGAGAACCGCGAAAGTTGCTAACGGAGCGGCGAACGCCAAACCCATTAGCCCGAACACCTTCGCTGACACGGCCTTGGACGTGATGTCATT
>DAIUFO010000243.1:5300-6100 GCA_036844545.1 Chloroflexota bacterium | reverse complement strand
ATGGGCCTTAAGCCGAGTGACGTGCAGTTACGGCCAATCGGCGGGGTTGCCGAGGTGCTGGCTGCCATGCTGTCCGGGCAGGTGCCGGCCGGCGTCGTGGCCCCGCCGCAGTCGTTTCAGGCGGAGGCCAAGGGCTTCCACCTGCTGCAAAGCATCTTCAGCCGCCCCTACCAAAACGTTGGCCTGGTAGTCAAACGGTCGCGCTTGGACGAGCTGGCGTCCGCGCTGCGCTCACTCTTGGCCGCGTACCGTGACGGCATCCTGGCCTGGAATAGCCAGCCGGAGGCGGCGATGAAGGTCCTGGACCAGTACGCCAAGGTTGGCGACGCCGACATCCTGAAGCGGACCTACGACTTTTACGCAAAGACCGCTCTATTCGAGCCATCGCTGGAGCCGACGATGGAGGGCATCCAGGCGATGATAGAGTTCCTGGCTACCAGCACGGTCCCAGCGCTCCAGGGGGCTAAGCCTGAGCAATTCGTAGACACGCGCTTCCTGAAGGATTTGCCCAAAGCGTAGGTTGCACTAACGGCGCTTCACACCGCCGGTCGTGCCCGCGGCCACGCGCCCACGTTCAATTGCAACTTATTGCAACGCCCATCTATACTGCGTCTAATGGGGACTGTTACTGAGCGTAGACGCATCAAGCTGAGGGCACAGGGTGGTTCAAAGTCCGTGCTCATTCCCAAGGCATGGCTAGACGACCTGGAGATCGGCGATGAGATCGAAGCTTCAAAAACGGGAACCTCGATCGTTTTCGAGCCGGTGCTCAACTTCGCCATGGCCGCGCCGAAGGGGCG
>DAIUFO010000243.1:0-5290 GCA_036844545.1 Chloroflexota bacterium | reverse complement strand
GGTCCAAGCTGCGCCCCCATCCGTTGAAGACGACCCCGATTTTGCCGTCTTCTTGTCGTTGATGGCAAAAGACGCCTTTGCTCGATTGGACGAGATGGGCGACATGGCCGCTCTCATCGAGGGAGACGAAGAGCTGCTTGCAGGCGTCTCACTCGACTAGTTGCCCTTAGTCAGGAACGGCTGGAGAATCTTCTATCACCCAATCTTTGGGGAGCGCTACGAAGAGCTTCGAACCGAAGTAAGGAGGCTCAAGAAGGAGCTGCCGCCGGAGCAGTTTATCGAGCATCGGACAGCCAAGCTCCTGAAATGGGTCCATACCCAAATTACCGAAGTCGTGCCCGCCAACCCCAACGCTCGCGATTTCTGGCTTAAGGGCGAGCTGAAGGTGTTTCGGCGGGCTCACCTGCCACGCCGCTATCGTCTCTTCTGGGTATTTTCCGAGAGGCACAAAGTAATCATCTTCCTCTACTTGAATGACGAGTCAACCCTGCGCAAAGCCGGGGCAAAAACCGACCCCTACGACGTTTTCAAACAGATGCTCGCGCGAGGTGAGATCGGAAAGGACTACGACGCCAATGTGCAAGACTGGCTGCAGCAGCACGGCGCCAAGGTACTTCCTGAGTCACACACCGCGGAGTAGCTCTACGAGGTCCTCCGTGGTCCGAAACTGGGGCTGCAGGGTTCCGAGTCCCTAGGCAAAGCCTTCGGTCTCCAGCTCCTTGCGCAGCATGTCGGCGTACTCCCCCAGCGCTGGGACTGGCTCGTCGTCGAAGCTCAGCAGCTCCACGCGGCAGGCCATCTCGGGCAACTCGAAGGCGTGGACGAGGCCGACGATGCGCAGCGGAGCGCCGTCGCGAGCTTCGCGCCAGCGGATGAACCAGCTGCGATCGTCTTCCAGCCAGGTACGTTGGGAGGCCTCGAATTGGGGGCGGCTGCGAGCCGCCACGAACACCAGCGATTCAACCTCCTTGACCGTCATCGGGCCGGCCATCTCCAATACCGGCTGCCGCTCGACGGCCTCGGCGCTCATCGCTGGGCTATTTCGTCAGGATGTCCCGGTGGAACGGCTGAATCTTGCCTTCGTCGATCTCGGCAAGCCGCTCCTCGCTGAGGAGGTTGCCGAACATATCGTTCCGCATGCGCACGCGCTGGCGGTGGACATCACGGACCAAGCGCTTGCACGTGTCCCATTGCTCGGGCGTCTTGACCACGCGTCGCAGGCCCTTGGCGCCCGTCTGCATGTGGCCGATCTCGTCGTCGAAGATGACGTGGAAGGCGTCGGCGATGCGTTGCTCCAGCTCACCGCCGGTGATCTCCATGCCGGCCTTGTACATGCTCGAGCCGCCGCCTTCGCTGAACTTGTTCACGAAGGATCCCAGCTCCCCTTCGGTCCGGGCGATGTGCGTGCGCATCGCGGTGAGCTTCTGATCCTCGGGTAGGGATTCCAGCTCCTCCGGCGGCACGCGCCGGCCCTCGAGGTCGTCGAGGATGTCCGCCAGGGCGGCGTAATGGTGGAACTCCTCGTACATCTCCTCGGCCACGTGCAGGAACTTGTGGCGCGCCGCCGGGCTGTCGAGGCCCTGGTACAGCTCCATCAGCTCCTTGAGAGAGCGCATGGGGATGCTCTCCGGATGGCCGTCCAGCGTGCCCCAGAACTCTTTCCAGCACTGGGCCCGCAGCCAGCGGATGTGCTCCTGCTTGCTGCGCGGCTGGCTGAAGAAGGTGTGTACGACTTCGTATTCGCCGGCCCAGTACGGTGAGGCGATCTCCACCAATTCGTCCAGCTTGGCGTCGACGCCCGCGATCTCGGTAGCCATGGGCGTAGTATATGGGGCACTGTGACGGCCCCGCTGCTGCGCCTCGAAGGTGTTTCCAAGCGCTGCAGCGCCGAAACCGGCTGGTTGACGGCGCTGGAGGACGTGGCGCTGTCGTTCGCCGGCCGAGGTGTGGCCGAGCTGTTCCCCTTCGATACCGGCCGTCCTGGGGTCGTTGTGGCAGCTGCTGACAGATGGGGAGCTGTGGCCGAACCTGGCTGCCAGTGGCTATGAGATCGGCCTGGGCGCGGTGCTGGGCGTGCTGCCGGCATTGGCCTTTGGGCTGCTTGCCAGCCTCCATCCCTACACGCGGCGTGTGTTCCAGCCGCTGATCGCACTGGCCGCCGCCATCAACTGGCTCATGACCCTGCTGGCCGCCCGCTCGGTGACCACCCGAGCGCGCTCGAACGTGACAGGCTTCTTCGCCTAATCCAACGGCAAGCGGAGGGTGAAGGTGCTGCCGTGGCCTCCTGGCTGTCGGCCGTGACGCTGCCGGATAGCCGGCCTGGCGCAGCACGGCGCACATCCTCATCGTCCTCCGCGAGCAGCAGCCGGGCGGGTTCGCCGCGAGGTATCGTGCCCAGTCCGGAGGGCGTCATCTCGTTCGCTGTAAAGATAGCCGCGAAGCTAAATCTCGAGGAGCGCGTAGGGGCGCTCGAGCAGCTCGGCCAGGCGGCTCAGGAAGGCCGCGGCCGGCACGCCGTCCACGACCCGGTGGTCGAAGCTCAGCGACAGCGTGCACATCTGGCGGACTTCGACGCGGTGGTCCACCACCACTGGCTTCTCGGCGATTCGTCCCACGCCCAGGATGGCCGTCTCAGGCGGGTTGATGATGGGCGTGAAGCCGTCGATTCGGTAGGCGCCGAGGTTGGTGATGGTGAACGTGCCGCCCTGCATTTCAGCCGCGTTCAGCCGGCCGGCGCGGGCCTTGTCGACGAGCGTGAGCAGCTCACCGGCCAGCTGCCTCAGGCTGTGGACGTGGGCATCCCGCAGCACAGGTACGACTAGACCCTCCGGCTCCAGAGCCACAGCCACGCCGACATTCGCCCCGGCGTTGTGCCGGATGCCCTGCCCTTCGACCCATTGGGCGTTGACCGCCGGGTGCTCCACCAACGCCAGTGCGGCTGCCCTGCCCAGGATGGCGTCCCACGGCAGCTTGGCCACGCCAAGCCGCGCGAACTCCGGCGTGAGCTGCTGCCGAAACCCCGCCGCCTCGGTCAGATCGGCTTCGAGCTGGAGGGTGACGCGTGCCACGCTCCGCGCCGACGCGGCCATTCGCTCCGCCGTGATACGGCGAATGCGAGAAAGCTCCGCAACCTGTTCCTCTCCCATCGCAATGGGAGACGCTAGGTGAGGGAACCTTCCCGCTTGCTCGGCCGCGCGCGCAACATCGTCCTGCGTCACCCTTCCGCCAGGCCCGCTGCCGCTGACTGCCGCCAGCTCCAGCCCATGCTCGGCCGCGAGCCGCTTGGCCAGCGGAGTGGCCCGACCGCCGGCCACGGCGAGCACATCCTCCTCGACGATCCGTCCGTTCGGTCCGCCGCCCGTGAGGTCCGTCAAAGACACGCCACGCTCGCGGGCGCGCATTCGCGCCCGAGGCGAGGCGAACAGGCGTTGGCCGGCGGAGCCCGGAGTTCCCTCACCCCAGCCCTCTCCCGTTGCGGCGGGAGAGGGAGCAGACTCGCCGATCTCCGCGAGTACCGTCTTCACCGAAACGGTCTGGCCAACCGGCACCACGACGCGGCGCAGGATGCCCGAGGCCGGCGCGGGTACCTCCACGATGCCCTTGTCCATCTCGACGGTGAACAGCGGCTCATCCTTCTTGACTTCGTCGCCCTCGCGCTTCAGCCACTCGGCGACGGCGCCTTCCTCCATGGTCAGCCCCAGCATGGGCATGGTCACCGGAGTGGCCACTAGACCTGCTTGCGGGCCAGGGCTCGTGCAGCCGCGGCGATGTCCTCCACCTGGGGCAGGGCTGCCGTCTCCAGGGAGGCAGCGTAGGGCACGGGCACGTCTTTGGCGCAGACACGCACCGGCGGCGCGTCCAGGTAGTCGAAGGCCGACGTCACTACGCGGGTGATGATCTCGGCGCCGTAGCCTCCCCGAGTGTAGGCTTCGTGGCTGACCAGCAGCCGCCCCGTCTTCTTAACCGACTCGACGATAGTCTCCTCGTCCAGCGGCACCAGGCTGCGAGGGTCGATGACCTCCAGCTCGACGCCTTCTTCGGCGAGCTGATCGGCGGCTTGAAGGGCCTTGTGGACGGTGGCGTGGATGCCCACGAAGGTGACGTGCCGGCCTTTGCGCTTCACGTCGGCCACTCCGAACGGCACCAGGTGCTCGCCTTCCGGGACGTGGCCTTTCGTGAAGTACAGCGCCTTGTGCTCCAGGAAAATAACCGGGTTGTCGTCGCGGATGGCCGTCTTCAGCAGCCCCTTAGCGTCGGCTGGGGTGCTGGGCGTCACCACCTTCAGCCCGGGGATGTGGCAGAACCAGGCTTCCAGGCTCTGGCTGTGCTGGGCGGCGTTGCCCCGGCCGGCGCCCTCCTGCGCGCGGATGACCAGCGGTACCTTGGCCTTGCCGCCAAACATGTACCGCAGCTTGGCGGCCTGGTTGGTGATGGGCTCCATAGCCAGGCCCATGAAATCGACGTACATGATCTCGGCCACCGGCCGGCTGCCGGTGGCGGCCGCGCCGACGGCCAGGCCCACGATGCCCTGCTCCGAAATGGGCGTATCGCGCACGCGCTCCGGCCCGAACTCATCGATCAGCCCCTTGGTGACGCCAAAGATGCCGCCCCCGCCCCAGATGGCCACGTCCTCGCCCATGACGAACACGGTAGGGTCGCGGCGCATCTCCTCGACCAACGCTTCGTTGAGCGCCTGCGCGTAGGTCAGCTCACGCTTCGAGTCGGGAGTCGGGAGTCGGGAGTCGGGAGTCGGTTCGGCTACAGCCATCGGCCCGCGGCGTTGCAATTCCCTCGCCCGCCGCGGCGGGCGAGGGTTAGGGAACTTCGAGCGTTACGCATAAATGTCCGTCATCAGCTGGCTCACCTCTGGCTCCGGCGAGGCTTTTGCGAACTCGATCGCCTCTTCCACCTCACCCTCGATGCGCTGCTGCATGGCCTCGATGTCAGAGGCCGAGATGGCGTCCCACTTCAGGAGGGTCTCCTTCATGTGCTCGACCGGATCCTTCTCGCGCCAGCGGTCGACCTCTTCCTTATCGCGGTAGTTCAGTGGATCGCCGGCATGGTGGCCGTGATACCGGTAGGTGAGGCACACCAGGTACGAGGGACCGTCCCCGCGCCGCGCCCGCTCGACCAATTCCGAAGCCGCGTGGTTGACAGCGAAGAAGTCCATGCCGTCCACGTCCACGCCGGGGATGCCGTAGCCTTCGGCTCGGGCCGAAGGCTTGCCGCCCGCGACCGTCCAGTCGGCTCGCGCGGACATGGCGTACTGGTTGTTCTCGCACACATAGAC
>DAIUFO010000242.1:0-6101 GCA_036844545.1 Chloroflexota bacterium | reverse complement strand
TCGACCTGGAGATGCTGAAGGAGTTCGGCTACTGCAACGGCGTCGAGAACTACTCGCGTCACCTGGCCGGCCGCAAGGCGGGCGAGCAGCCGTGGTGCCTGCTGGATTACCTGCCGGACGACTTCCTGATGTTCA
Organism: Chloroflexota bacterium; assembly: GCA_036844545.1. Classification (GTDB taxonomy): domain Bacteria; phylum Chloroflexota; class JAJPGV01; order JAJPGV01; family JAJPGV01; genus DATGVV01. The sequence goes on along the minus strand of DAIUFO010000242.1, from coordinate 5,966 downwards.
TCGACGAGTCGCACATCGCCATCCCGCAGTCGGGCGGGATGTACGCCGGCGACCGATCGCGCAAGGAGGTGCTGGTCGAGTACGGCTTCCGGCTGCCCAGCGCGCTCGACAACCGGCCGCTGAAGTTCGCCGAGTTCGAGAAGCACATCAACCAGGGCATCTTCGTCTCGGCGACGCCCGGTCCCTATGAGTACGCCCACTCCGACCAGGTAGCCGAACAGCTTATCCGCCCCACTGGGCTCGTCGATCCGGAGATTGAAGTCAAGCCCATCAAGAACCAGATCGACGACCTGCTGTACCAGATCCGGCTGCGAATCGAACAGGGCGAGCGCGTGTTGGTGACGACGCTCACCAAGAAGATGGCCGAGGACCTGGCCGACTACCTGCAGGAGATGTCGATCAAGGTCCACTACCTGCATTCCGAGATCGAGACCATCGAGCGCGTGGAAATCCTGCGCGACCTGCGCCTGGGCGTGTACGACGTAGTGGTCGGCATCAACCTGCTGCGCGAGGGGCTGGACCTGCCCGAGGTTTCGCTGGTGGCCATCCTGGACGCCGACAAGGAAGGCTTCCTGCGCTCCGAGGGCTCGCTCATCCAGACCATCGGGCGGGCGTCGCGGCACATCAACGGCCGCGTGATCATGTATGCCGACAGCGTCACGTCGTCCATGCAGCGGGCCATCGACGAGACCTACCGCAGGCGGCGCATCCAGACGGCCTACAACGAGGAGCACGGCATCGACCCGGTGTCCATCGTCAAGGCCATCCGTGACATCGGCGGCCAGCTGCGGGCCGTGGCCGAGAAGAAGGCCACCTACAACGTCAAGGAAGGCATCCCCAAGGACGAGATCGTGCGACTGATCAAGGACCTGGAACGCCAAATGAAGGACGCCTCCAGGAACCTGGAGTTCGAGCGGGCGGCCTTGCTGCGCGACCAGATCGTGGAGCTGCGGCGGGCCGAGCTGGGCGCGCTGGTGGACCCGACCCACGATCCGCTGGTCTCTGAGGGTAATGGCAAGGATGCGGTGACGGTGGCGGAGAAGGTGCTGGCGCAGCAAGCCGCGGCGGCAACCACCAGCCGGCCCCGGCGCAGCGGCCGCTACCGGCGTTAGGGGATTCCCTCACCCTAGCCCTCTCCCGCCGCGGCGGGCGAGGGGATGCTTGCTGCGGGCGAGGGAACATGCGGCACAATAGCGGCATGCGCGGAACAATCACCTGGCAAGACCCGACCTGGCCGGGGGCCATCCCGTTCCTGGAGATCGACCTGGAACACCTTGGGCTGATCGTCGTGGACGTGCAATATTCGTGCGCCGATCCCGACCGGACGCCGGGCAGGGACAGGGCGGATCCGGCCAAGTTCGAGACGTGGACGCGGCGCATCAAGGACATGCTGGTGCCGAATACGCAGCGCCTGCTGGCCTGGTTCCGCGAGCACGAACGGCCGGTGATCTACACCCGCGTGGGCTCACTGCTGCCGGACGCGGAGAATCAGCACGCCAAGCGGCGCGTGTCCTGGCTGCGGTCGGGGCAGGATGCGCCCGTTTACCGCTCGCCAGTGGGCAGCCCCGACTACGACATTCTGCCTGAAATTGCGCCGCTGCCTGGCGAGCTGATCGTGGACAAGAACGCCTCGGGCGCGTTCAACAGCTCGGCGATCGACTTCCATCTGCACCAACTGGGCCTGCAGACGCTGGTGGTCACGGGCGTGTCGACCTTCGCCTGCGTGGACAACACCGCGCGCGACGCGGCCGACCGCGGCTACAACGTCATCCTCGTCGAGGACGCCTGCGCCGGCTCGGCCGGACGCGAGGCGGCCCACGACGCCACGCTGCGGACGCTGGGCCGCTACCTGGGCGCGGTCAAGACCACCCGCCAGCTGCTGGACGAGCTGGACGTCATCGCCCAACCGCGTGTGGCCGTGGCCGCGCGCTGAGATGTGCGCTATGCAGCGCCAAGCTCCCTCACCCTGCCCTCTCCCGGTCCTAGGCGGACGGCGAAAGCGGCGGGCGAGGGTGCAACTACGACAACCTCTCCCGCCGCGGCGGGCGAGGGTTCACAGGTAATGGTAATGGCCGCCATACGCTGGCAGACGCCGAGCAGCGGCGGGTATGCCATCACCGAATGGGAGATCGAGCCGCGGGCCACGGCGCTGCTGCTGCTGGACCTGCAGACTGGCAACGTGGACCCGGAGCGTGGCTGCGGGCCGGAGCTGCGATCGCGCTTCCCACGGGAGGCGGGGTACTACTACGACTCGCTCCGAAATCGCGGCCTGGCCGCCGCGGCCGAGCTGTTGGGTTTCTTCCGTGGCCAGCGCCTGCCGGTGGTCCATGCGCACAGCGGGCTGGCGCTGCCTGATGGCCGCGACGTTGCCGGCTGGAGCTGGCGCGCCCAGCTCACCGGCCGAGCAGCCACCATCCCGTGCCTGCTGCCACCGGGCGATCCCGATGGCGAAGCCTGGCCCGATCTGACGCCGCTCGAGGGGGAGCTGGTGCTGCTCAAGCAGACGCTCAGCCCGTTCAATGGCACGGCGCTGGATCAGTACCTGCGCAACATGGGCGTGCAGAACCTGGTGCTGGCGGGCGTGCTGACCAACGGCGCGGTGGAATCGACGGCTCGGAACGCGGGCGATCGCGGCTTCAACGCTATCGTCGCGGCCGACGCCTGCGCTGCCTTCTCGCCCGAGGACCAGCAGGCCGGAACGCTGTTTGCCTCCTGGCACATCGTTCGCGCCGCTCGCGAGATCATCGGCGAGCTGGCGCCGCTGCTGGCTTAGACGGCCTCCACCGTCACGTTGACCTTGGTCGCGACCGCGACCGTACGGTAGAGCGGTCAGCGGTCGCGGTAGGTCTGGACGAGCTGATCGGCTTGCTCCTGACTCACGCCGGCCAGCTCGAAGCGCATGTTGACTTCCTTGAAGGCGTTGCTCTCGGACGCGAGGCGAACGCCTTCGATGCTGGCCTCCACGCGCTGGAGCGGCAGGTTGTCGGCGCGGGCCAAGCCCTCGATCATCGTCACGCCGCAGGCGGACACGCCGGCCAGGAACGACTCTACGGTGCTCACCGCCTCCGGGTTGGTGCTGGAGTCGACGACGAAGTGGTTCATTCGCGCTTGGTTCAGGGCACGTCCGGGCACGCCTGAGCTGTACGACCGGACACGCGAGACGAGGACATCGTCAGCCATCCTACTTGGACGCCGCCGGCTTGGCCGATGTGGCGCCCGCCGCGGGTGCGCTCGAGCCGTATATCTGCTTGATGAAGCCGCTGTCCTCCAGCTCCTTCACCAGGCTGATATCCATGCACTGATCCGGCGTCACGCCTTTGACCTTGGGGTTCTGCGTCGCCACTTCCTCTATCGTCCCCGCGAAGCCCTCCTTGGTCGGGTAGGGCACCTCGGGGAAGAGCGGGGCGTAGGCGCTGTAGCCGGCGTCGATGACAAGTGGATCGTTAGTCTTGAGGTACTTCTGCATGACCGTCTTGGCGAACGCCGGGTCAGTCTTCCAGCGGTGGATGGCTTCGATTGACGCCTTGAGAACGTTCAGGGTGGTCGCCCGATTTTTGGCGATGTACGACTTCGCCAGCGCCATCCCGACCTGCTGCTCCGGGACGTGGAACGTGGCCTCGTCTACTACCAACTGAGCCCCGATCTTCTGCTGCGCAAGCACATCGTTTGGCGGCGAGAAAGCACTGGCCTGGGCGTCGCCGCGGGACATCAGCGCGATCTGCCCGGGCGGGTTGGCGCCGGGTGCGTATTTGAAATCGGTCGCCTGCCAGCCCTTTTGCTGGGCGAGTATGGGCCAGGCGAAGTAATCGGCATTGCCCACCTTGGAAATAGCCACGGTGGAGCCCTTGAGCTGGTCGATGCTGGTGATACTCGGGATGCCCATGATCCGCCATACCGTCTGGTTCAGAAAGCCGGCAGTCATGACCAGGTCCGTCTTTGTCGCCTGGGCTGCCGCCACGGCGCTGCCAGCCACCTCGACCATCTGGAGGTCTCCAGCCACCAGCGCTTGCACAGAGGTGATGCTGCCCTGGACGTACTCCAGGCTGAAGTTGACTCCGTACTTATCGAAGTAGCCGGCCTCGACGGCGAGCGGCCAGAGCATCTGGTTGGCGGTGATGGCCACCCACGCGGCCTTGACCGCGTTGGCCGTGCCGGGAGCAGCCGGCTTGACGGAAGCCGCGGGCGACGCACCGGCGCTCCCCGACGCCGCCGGCTTGGCAGAGGCGGGAGCTGAGCCGGCCGGTTTGCCGCTGGCGGCAGGCGCGGAGCTCGCGGGCGTAGCGGCAGCGCCGCCGCAGCCAGCCAGCATGATGGTTGTCCAGGCAAGCGCTCCACCCAGGAACGAACGGCGATTCATCGAATTCATGTCAGATAGGGTACAGCCTAAGCGGATTAGCCGCGTCACTCCTGCATCTTGGTCATAGCTTCTGCCACCTTGGCCCATTCCTGCAAGGTCAGCGTCTCGGCTCGTCGGACCGGGTCCACGCCGGCGCTGCGCAACGCCTCTGAGACGGCAGCCGGGTCGAGGCCGGCCTTGGTGTGCGCGCCGCCCGGCTTGTAGTTGCGCTGGAGCGCGTTGTGGACCTGCTTGCGGCGCTCGGAGAAACCTGCCCGGGCCACGGCGAAGAACTGGTCCGGATCGGCCAGCGGCACCGCCGGCTCGGGGAAGACTTCGATCCGCAGCAGCGCGGAGTCCACCTTCGGGCGCGGACGGAAGGCGCCGGCAGGCACCTCGCGCACGATCTCGGCCCGGCCATACAGCTGCACGCTCACGGACAGCAGGCTCATGTCGCCCGGCGCGGCCACCACGCGCTCGGCCAGCTCCTTCTGGAGCATGAGTACCACCAGCTCCGGCTTGGGCTTCGCCTCCAACAGGTGGCGCAGGATGGGCGAGCTGATGTAGTAGGGGATGTTGCCGGCCACTTTGTAGGCGCCGCCGCTGAACGCTTGCCCGGGATCGACCTTAAGGATGTCGGCCTCGACCACCCGCACCGGCAGCTGGCGCAGCTCCGGGATCAGCGCGCCGTCCAGCTCGACGGCGACGACGACGGCGCCCGCGGCGACCAGGGCACGTGTGAGCACGCCGTGGCCTGGCCCAATCTCGAGCACCTGGTCGCCTCGCCGGACGTCGAGCGCCGCCACAACGTCGCCGATCACCTCCTGATCGGCCAGGAAATGCTGGCCGAGCGACTTCTTCGGCCGGACGCGCTGGGGTCCTCTCACCTGGTTATGATGCCAAGCATGCCCCTTACGCCGGCAGATCGCCTCTTGCAGGACTGCCGCGGGGCGGTTGGGCAGGTACGTTTCGGCTTCGGCTCCAAGCGCCAGGTGTGGGCCTTCGAGGAGCGCCACCAGCTCGATGCCGCCGGGTCAGCCGAGGAGCTGGCACGAGAGGACCCGGGAGCGTTCCTGGACATGGCTTTAGCCTTCCACGACGAGTTCACGGCAGTCAGCAACTCGTGGCGGGTGCGCGATCGCATCCAGGCGCTGGCCGCCGACCTGCTGGGCCGCGGCGACGGCGAGCTGCTGGCGCGCGCCACTCATGCCCTTGTGGACGGCCAGCTGGCCGTGCGCCACTGGCTGCTGGCGGCGTTCGTCGCCGGGCCGCCGCTGGCGGTCTTTCGCGGGCTGCAAGAGGCGCTCGGGCGCGCCTACCTGCCGCAAGACCATTGGGCGCTGCTGGCGCGCCTTCGCACGCTGGCCGAAGCCCATGGTTGGACGTTCGGCGCCGATGCCGCGCGGGTGCTGGCGGAGCTGGCCCAGTTCAGCGCCCGGCCTGAGGATCGCCGCGTGGCGCTTGACCTGCTGGCTCGCTTCGGCGGCCCCGCCGCCACCGCCTGCCTGGCCCGAGCCGCCCGCGGGGATGCGGACCCGGAGGTCCGGGCTAAGGCTTCCGAGCTGTTGGGGTCCTGCGCGGACGGCGAAAGTGGCTAGGGTAGGCGGTAGATGGCTGAATTGAGGGCGTC
>DAIUFO010000241.1:4049-6113 GCA_036844545.1 Chloroflexota bacterium | reverse complement strand
TCGCATCTCGAAAGAATACCGCCCGGTCGTTGACCACCTCAACATCGAAAAACCCAGCCTGTTGAGTGCTCAAATCAGCTGATATTCGTGCTTACGAAAGGAGGGCGTCCGGGACGGCGGCGGCGGCTTCCTGCTTCTTGCCGGCGAGGTAGAGGTCCTGGACCTGTTTGGCCTCGCGCTCGAAGCCGTAGCGGCAGGCCAGGTCCGTGTAGAAGTTGGCCCCGTGGGCGCCCATGCCGCCGATGTACAGGGCCAAGTGCGGGCGCTCCAGATAGCGCAGGTGCTCGAGTCCGTCGCCGATGGCGGCAAGCCCGCCGGCGACAATCTCCAATGGGCCGAGCGACGGGTCGCGCTTGGCCTGGCCGCGAGCCAGTGCCTCGCCCCAACCGCCTTGGCCCGCTCGGGCATGAAGAAGATCGGCATCCAGCCGTCAGCGATCTCCGCGGCCAGATCGACGCTCTTGTCCGCTAAGGAGGCCAGATAGATGGGAATGCGATCCCGGACCGCCGATGATCTTGAGGGGCTTGCCCAGCCCGGTCCCCTGATCGGGCGGCAGCGGCATGGTGTAGGCGGCGCCGCGGTGTTCGAGCGTCTCGCGCCGCCACACGCGACGGCAGACGTCGACGATCTCGCGGGTGCGCTGGAGCGGGCGGTCGTACCTCAGACCGTGCCAGCCCTCGATCACCTGCGGGCCGGACGCGCCGAGCCCGAGGATGAAGCGCCCATTAGACACGTAATCCAAGCCCGCGGCGGTCTGTGCCAGAAGCGCCGGAGTTCGCGTGTAGATGGGCAGGATGCCGGAGCCGATCCGCAGTTTGTCGGTGAGGGCCGCCAGATACGCCAATCGCGAGACGGCATCGATGCCGTACGCCTCCGAGACCCAAACCACGTCGAGGCCCGCCTTCTCGAAACCGGCGATCTGGGCGGCCAGCTCGCGAAAATGGCCGCTGTCCGAGGTGATGTGGTGGCTGAGCTTCAGCTGCCTACACCTTCAGTTCGACAACCTCGAACGTGGACAGATCGCCGCGGCCAAGGCCAAGCTCTTCGGCGTGCTGGTGCTGGCGGCGAACGATGGCTTCGTTCTGGGCAGTGAATGTCGCGTCGTGGCGCTTCATGATGTCCATGGCAACCACATCCGCCGCCACCATGTCGCCAGTGACGATCAGCCGGTTCACGCCTTCGACGATGCGGGTGTCGTCGCTGCGATTTGGGCCGAAGACCGCCTGCAACGAGCGCACGTCGGTGATGGTCAGCTCAGGGCGAACAGCTGAGGCGAACTCCGCCAGCTTGCGATCGTAGTAGTCGCGATTGGTATCCAAGCTGGCGTGGGCCAGCCAACGATGGGGACCCTAGACCGAGCCGAAGTGGTTCTTCAGCGCGCTGGTGATCTGGCCGGCGAAATGCCGCTTGAGGACCGGCATGTTGATGACGACAGGGGCTAGCTGGATCTCACGGGCGATGCGCAGTCCTCCGGCAGCCTGGGGCTCGTAGCCGCGCAAGCGCCCCAGCATGCCGGAGGCGGCTGAGTCGGGGATGGCTGGCACAGGCATGTCGCCCTGCCAGCCATCAAAGCCGACAAGCACGAAGTCCTCCCGCGTGGGCGCATGCGCCAGTCGCAGGTCGAGGCCCGGCAGGTCCGCGGGCTCGTAGTAGAAGTCGAGCTCGCGCTTGTGGTCCTCGTGGACGGTGATGCGCTCGGCGCCGGCGGCGCGGCAGTGTCGCGCTACGGCCCGAATGGTCGCAGTGTCGGTGATAGACGGGAAGGGATCGCGCTGGTTGGTGTTGGGTTTGGGGAGGACCTCTCGATGTGAGCCGACGACCCGTTCGATGCCGCCGATCGCGCGGAGGCCGGCGTCGACCATCGCGTCGACATCCGATCCCTCGACGATGACCAGTAGCGGTTTGCCGCTGGGGCCGGTAATTCGATTGGGACCGCCGCGGCGCGGTAAGGGGATTTCGGTCCGCCGTTGGTCGAGAACGTCAACTGCCATGTCCGTCAGGCTATCAGACTTGGGCCTTTGTCATTCCGAACGAAGTGAGGAATCCGTGACGCCAGGTACGGAT
>DAIUFO010000241.1:0-4039 GCA_036844545.1 Chloroflexota bacterium | reverse complement strand
GACGTAAGGCAAGTCCTGGCGAGCCAGGAAACGGGCTTCGGTGGCAAACTCGCGCTCGAGCACCCGGCAGCCGGGGCCAATGAGCTCGATAGCGGCGGGCGGGCCGTCGATAACGACGTGCAGCTCGCGGCCACGCACCTGGTAATCCGCCAGCGTCACACCGGTAGAGGCGTAGAACTGGCCCGCCTGCATGGCCGAAAGGATGGTGGAGGGACGCTCATCTTCCGCGCGAACGTAAATCCAGCCACGGCCCGGGTTCCGAAACCGCGGCGCCCAGCTGTAATAGTCATGAGCATCGTCGGTGGCTAGGGCGTATACCTGCCGACCGAGGCCCAGCAGACGATCCCACTTGGCCTCCACAGCCGTACCACCGCGGCCGCCGTCGTTGTTTGCATCCGGATGGCCGTTGAATATCTCCAGAAACCTGATCGCCTCGACCGATGCCAGCAGCTCGTCGGAGAGGGCCCACTCCCAGTTGGGATGGTTTACGTGCGCGAGGCCGCCTTGCGCCTCGATGGCGGCAATCGCCTGCCTCACAAGCCAACCCTTGTGAGCCGCCTTTGGGATTGAGGCGGGCACACACGGCGCCGGAATGGAGGTGATGAGGCCAAGGCCGTTGACGTGGACGCTCAGAGGCATCGTCACCTCCTCAGCACTCAGCATGGTGAGGCTGGTAGGACGGACGAGCAGCGGGGTGAGGACATTGTGGTCGCTCAGCGCCAGGAAGCCATAGCCGTGGTCCTCATACCAGCGCACCACGGCGTCGGGCGGCGCGTTTCCGTCGCTGTTGGTGGTGTGGGCATGGGTGTTGCCCTTCAGCCAACGGGCTTGTGCCATGTCCCCCGAGTATGGCGGCTCAGTCCACCCGGAGAACCAGCGCGGCGCCCGTATCGCCGGCGGCGCAGCCAGTGAACAGGCCGACGCCGCCGCCGCGAAGTCGAAGGGTCTCGATGAGCTCGGCAATGGCGCGGAGCCCGGTCGGGCCCTGGGGGTGGCCGTACACCAGGCTGCAACCGTACTGGACCACGCGATCCAGCTTCTCGGGGGTGACGCCGCGATCGTTCAACGCTTACCGGGTAACGTCGGCCGCGAGATCGAGCGACGACGTCTCGGCCAGGGGGCCTTGCCAGCGGGCGAACGGGGACGACCACGAACAACCCAGCGGGATGTACGCGCGCTCGAACCTCACGTCTAGAGCATGGCGCCGGCTTCGAAGAGGCCGTGCTTCACCAGGAAGTCCGCGGCCCAGCGGTCCCACAGCCACGGTTGCTCCATATTGCAAGAGTGGCCGGCGCCCTCCATGGTGATCAGCTCGCAGCCACCGACCTTCTTCTGCAGGTCAAAGGACGCCGCGTGAGAGTTGTCCTCGCTGCCGGTAATGATGAGCATGGGGCAGGGGATGTCGAACAGCCAGTCCGGGTCCTTTTGGCCTAAGGCTCGGAACATGTCGATGATCGTCTGCACGTCGTAATAGCGGTTGCGCTCGACGAAGAGATTCGAGAAGTAGCGGCCCATGTCGGTAGCGCCGAAGGCGGGGCTAATGACCTCGAAGGTGTGCTGCCGCCGAAAGGCGACGCCCTGGTCGGTGTATTCCTGGACGCGCTTGAGGACGAACTCCTTGACCGGCCGGTAGCTGCAGCCGGAGTGGATCATCGCCAGAGTCTGCCGCGGCCGCTGCTTGGCCATGTGGAGGATCACGTTGGAGCCGACCGAAAGTCCAACGAGGATCGCAGGCTCGTCGGTGGACTGGTCGACAGCTTCCCAGCAGGCTTGGGCGACGTCGGGCATGGTCAACTCGGCGCTGGCCGTCGGCGAGCGACCATAGCCCGGCAGATCGATACCAACGCAGCGGAACCAGGTGGAGAAGTGGGCCATCTGATAAAGCCAGCAGGTATGGTCGTACGGGTTGGGGTGGACGAAGACGATCGGGCGCCCAGTCTTGCCGAGCTGCTCCCAGTTCAGCGGTCCATTGATGTGCTCTGCCATGGCGGCATTATGCATGCCGCCCGGCAGGGCATCAAGATTGGGGTTCTAGCTGGCGGCTGGCTTGGCAGCTCCCGAGGCGGCTGCTCCGGCCGGCTTGGACGCGGCGGTTCCGACGCCCGCGGCGCTGGTGCTGGCTACGCCGCCAGTGGCCGGCTTAGCCGAAGCCGCGGTACTGACAGCGATTGAGGCCGTGGCGCCACCCGAGCTGGAAGTGGTGGTAACGGTGCCGCCGCAGGCGGCGAGCGCCGCCAATGAGCCAGCGGCCAAAAGTGTGAGGCTTGCTCGACGAAATGCGTGCATGTGGTTGAGATCCTCCGTGACTCGTGAAATTATCAGCCGCCATTTCGCATTTTCGGTGCCAGCCTCCTGGGGCTCGGCTCTAGAAGAGAGGGGCTAGAGTTTTCTGCCACTATGGGCGGGACTTTGCTGACGGCTCGCCAGCAGACCGGCCAGATCGGGGAGTGCAAATCCGACTGGCAGACGCGGTCTGCACGAGACACGGCCCAATGCAGTGCCGGTCCGTGGTGAGCGGAAGGGAGCTATTAGCGTTGACAATGCCGCAGGGGGCAACGGCCTGACCGCGGGATGGTTCGAGTCACTGCCGAAGCCCTGGGACAACGAGGCCCAGCGGACTGGCAGAATCTCGGGCCCCACGGCCACCGCCATCCCGTTCCAAACCGCCACCTATAACCCGATTTACGGCCTTACAACACGGCTGTCGATACCGCACCGGCGCGCCACGACGCGCTCCGGCAGTGGCTCGTACCGTCACGTCACGCATGCCCTGATGCTTGTGCTGGCGGTTGGCGTCTTGGGAGGCAGCTTGTTCCAAGCCCAGGACGCACCGGTCAGCGGGCCTGCCTTCGACGTGTCGGAGCCTCAGGTTCGGGCAGCCATCGTGGCTCGCGCCATGCCCTTTACGGAGAAGGCCGCCGCCACACCCGAAGTCACGGCCCAGCTCGTGATGCCGGGCGCCCCGGTGGCGCCGGCGCCACCGGCGGCCGCTAAGCCTGCGCCGGAACTGAAAACCTACGTCGTCCAAGACGGCGACAACCCGTATAACCTGGCGACAGCCTTTGGCATCGGCGAGGAGACGTTCCTCAGCGCCAACGGCCTCGACGCCGACAGCGTGCTTCAGCTGGGCCAACGCCTGCTGGTGCCCCCGGTTAACGGCGTCGTGGTCACGACGCAGCCTGGTGACAACCCCAAGACCATTGCCGGCCAGTGGAAGCTCGACTTGGCGGCGCTGCTCTCGATCAACAAGCTAGCCCCCGGCGTGCAGACGCTGTTGCCGGGCGAGCCGTTGATGCTGCCTGGAGCCGCTCCGGTGGTTCACCTGTTCGGCGATGCACCCAGTCCGGACACGGCGACGGATCAGCCGGTGCCGGCGCAGGGTCAGCCGCTGCTAGCTGATCAGCCGGTCCTGAAGCCCATACCGACAGTCAAGCCAGGCGGGACAACGCTCCTGCCCGCGCCGCCGCCCGCCAACACCCGCGGAGCGGTGCGGCGGTCCGGCCCAAACAACTTCCCCTACGGCCAATGCACCTGGTGGGCGGCGCAATCTCGGCCGGACATCGGCGCCAACGTCATCGGCAATGCGTCCAGCTGGCTGTATTCTGCGCGAGCCTCAGGCCTAGCGACTGGCTCAGCGCCGCGAGTGGGCGCCATCGTCGTCTACCAGCCAGGCGCTCAAGGCGCCGGCTGGACCGGCCACGTCGCCTACGTGACTTCGGTTTCAGGAGACGGCGCGCATTTCACCATCAGCGAGATGAACTTCCCCTATTGGGGCTCGGTCACCCGCCGATCATCATGGAGCGGCCCGGGCGTAGGCTTCATTTACTAGCCCCGATTAGGCATCGTTAGACTCGCCCGCCAGCGAAACGACGGGTGTTAGCTAAGCTTCGGATTCCTGTTCGGCATCTCCGAAAGGCAGGCCAAGACGCTGCACGCGCGGACGCACGGCTGCGCCGACTAGGTGGGCGACGCGATGGGCGAGGGGCCCCACGCGCCCGCACTCAACAACACGAATTTTTCGATGTTGACGTGGTCAACA
>DAIUFO010000240.1:0-6117 GCA_036844545.1 Chloroflexota bacterium | reverse complement strand
GTGGCGAGGCGTTCCCGGCCGCGCGCCGCATTATCGCGGGTTCCGCATTATGGCGGAAGTTGGTGCCGTCTACGACGCGACGCCCGTCCCGCGCACCCCGGCCGACATCCTGGCCGCAACAGACGGGGAGCGCGCCGGCGTCACACCCGGACCGGGCGCCGAGCACAAGTGGCTTACCGCGAGCGTCGTCGAGGATGCTGCCTCGGTCGTCGGCCAGATTTTCGAGGAGGCAGACCGGCGCGACGCAGAGCACCACCGCACCTGGGTGGCGCTCGTCGACGGGAACAACCACCAGATCGAGCGCATCGCCGTCGAGGCCAAGGCACGGGACGTGACCGTCTCGGTCGTGATCGACCTCGTGCATGTGCTCGAGTACCTGTGGAAAGCCGCCTGGTGCTTCTTCGCCGAAGGCGACTCCGCAGCCGAGGCCTGGGTGCGCCGTCACGCGTTGACGGTCCTTGCTGGTGGGGCCACCCGGGTCGCCGGCACCATCCGGCGCCAAGCCACCAACGCCCATCTCGAGGCAATATCGTCGGGCCACTCGTGGGCGGCATCCTGGCCGGCGCGGTGGGACTACAGGGCTTCTGGCTGGTCACGCCACCGCTGTGCCTGGCCGTCTATTACGCCCTGCTTCTGGCCATCGGCCGGTTACCGGTCGTCGCCGACCGACCAGCATTGGCCACCTAGCCGTGGCGTTCTTCCTCAAGCAGCAGTAGCCATTGAAGGTGGCATTGGACACGACACCCATTTAGGTTTAAAGCGGGCAAGACGGACATCCAATCCGCCACGGATACAGCTCAGGCTCTGACGCCGCTGGCCGGCAGTGCCGCGACGGTTCTGTTCGCCATCGACATCATCGGCGCCGGTTTTCTCGCGGTGCCGGTTCTCACGGCCTCAGGCGCGTACGCAGTATGCGAGGCGTTGGGCTGGAGTTACGGCTGAATGAGAAGCTGGGGAGGCCCAAGCATTTCTATATGGTGATCCTCGCCTCGACCGTCGTTGGCGTGGCGCAGCTGCTGGGTATCGACAGCCGCGGTCGTCGGAGACATACGAGGACCGGGGAAGACCGTAAGCGGCGATCGGCCATTGCTACCCCATCTCGCGGCCCGCGTCTCTCCTCCTGCGAAAGAACGCAACCGACGAAGCCGAGATACCGGTCGCTGCGACGGCTAGGCCAAGCGCCTCCACGGCTCTTGGTCCGAGCGCCATCGCGTTGCCGGCGAGGATCGCGACGGCGCCGATAGTTAGCAGGCGACCAATCACCCAGATTCGGTTGTTCGGAGCCACCGCCCAATTATTAAGCTTGGAGTCGGCCGCACTGCCGAGCGCCGTCACACTGTAGCGCAGACCTGCTGCCCCATCCGACTGCGTGAACCGCTTGTTCCAATAGCGATGGCGCTGGTCTCGTCCGTGACCACCAGCCCCTCGCTCATGCCGCCCATGACTGCGTCGAGGGTGGCTTTCTCGCGCCCGAGGGCACGATTCGCGACGAGCAGGTCGTCGGTCCGTTGCTGTACCCTTTCCTCGAGTTCTCTGGTCAGGGTTTCCAGCGAGCTGGCCAGGCCCTCCGCCTCCAACCTGCGCCGGTGCGACTCGGCACGCGAGAGGCTGTTGTCGAGGACCGCTGCCACGTACCCGGCCAGCGCCTCGCTCAGATGTATCTGCTCGTCAGATACGGATACTTCCGATCTCCAGCCGACCACCAGAACGCCCAGGGTGCGACCGCGGTAGGCCAGAGGCGTGGCCAGCTCCACGAGACACCCCTCATTTGCCCGGACCGAGTGAGGGTGAGCCACCACCAGGTCCGCCGTGCGGCTCACGATGCTCTTGCCCGTACGTAGCGCCTGGGTGGAATTGCCGGCGGAGCGCGCCGGGCGAGACCTCATCCAGCTGTCGGACCGGTTGCCCCACATGCCGTGCCACTCGAGGCGACCGTCTTCGCCCACTTGCCTCACTCCGGCGTAGTCGGCTCCGACCAAGTTTGTCGCCTGCTGACACGCGGACACGATGAGGTCCATGGCGACGATCGAGTATTGGCGACGATCGAGTATTCAGCCAGGGGCACGAAGCGGTCCGGCCCCAGCAGCCCCAGCCGCGGGTGGGCCCAGCGCACCAGCGCCTCGACCCGGGCCCCCGTGCCGGAGGCGAAGTTGACCTTGGGCTGGGTAGTGCAGCCGCAGCTGGTCGTGGTCGATGGCGGCCCGCAGTTCCCCGGCCAGCGTCATGCGGTCGAGGGCCTGGGCATCGGCTTCCACGGTGTACAGGTGGTAGTCACCGCCGGCCCGCTTGGCGGCATACATGGCGATGTCGGCCCGTTGCAGCAGCGCCTCGGCCGTTTGGCCGTGCTCCGGATACAGCGCCACGCCCGCGCTGGGAGACACCTCAACCGGGTACCGGCACCTGATGGCTGAGCGTCAGCTCGCGCTGCTCCTTGGCTGACCGCGGAATGGCCAGGCAGGCCTCCAGCGTTGCCAGGCCCCAGCGCCCGTCGTGGAACATCGGCTTGCCAAGGACTACCGACTTGTACAGCTCCTCCAGCTCGCCCCGGCGCTCGCTGGCGAATGTCTCCCGCCCAGTGTCGAGCTCGACTTCGTGCATACCCTCGTCGTCGTAGACGTACAGGCCGTTGGCCGAGTGGCGGATGTCCCCGCGCTCGCATGAGACCACCACCACGCCCAGGTCGAGCGGCACCCAGGCCTTGCGCTCGCTGCGGAAGACGTTCTGCTCGCGCCGGCCGCCGATGCGCAGCTCCTGCTTGTCACGTGTCTCCTGCCGAGTGCCCTCGCGCATCTCCTTGCGGATGGCCACGCGTTCCTCGGCCGTGTAAATGACCTTGGTGGTGCCCCATGGCACCAACTCCGAAGCGACGAAGTAGCCGTAGCCGTTGTGCATGATGGTGCACGGCGTGCCGTCCTCGAACTGCAAGAAGGCGCTGTAATAGCCGGGACACGGCCGCGGCTCGAACCATTGGCCGGTTGCCGCTCGGACGCTCTTGAGCATCCCCCCGCCTAGTAGCCGCACGGTGTCGACCTGGTGGGGGGTCTGGCGGTTGACCAATCCGCCGCCCTTCTCGACGTCGAGCTCCTCGGCCGTCCGCGGCCGCAGCATCCAATCCGAGTACGACCAGACGTGGATGGCGCACAGCCGCCCCAGCTGGCCTGACACGATGATCTTGCGCATCGCGCGAATAGGCCCGGTGAAGCTCTGGGTGTGGCCCGCCAGGAGCAGTACGCCGGCCTTGTCGGCCGCCTCGATCATCTGCTCGGCTTCTTGCACCGATGTCGCCATCGGCTTCTCGGCGACCACGTGCTTGCCGTGCTGCGCCGCCAGGATGGCGTGCGGAGCGTGGTACTGGTTCGGCGAGGAGACCCACACCGCTTCCACGTTTGGGTCGGCGCACAGCGCTTCGGCGGTTTCGTACGTGTTCGTATCGGCATAGCGTTCCTTGAAGCGCTGCCGTGTCTCGGCCACGATGTCTGCACAGGCTACCAGCTGAATCTCGGGCATGGAGTCCATGGCCGGCAGCATCTCGGCGGCGCCCACGCCGACGCCAATGACCCCCAAGCGAAGACGTCTCTCTGACATGCGGAAGTAGGATACCTATCTAATCAGGCACAGTGCCAACTTCCCAACCACATCCGGAGCCTACCAGCCGTCCCTTGGCGGCGATCTCGACGACGCTTTTGTTGCCAAGCCGAATCCAGCGGCGACGGGGGCCGCGTCGCTGGTGTACTCTACCAAAAGAGAAAAGAGGGCCTGAAGCCGGGTGGCTCCTGCCCTTCGACTCAGGCGGCTTGCAGTTCGCGCCACCACAGGCAGCCCACTCAAGCTGGCGCTCGGGTGAGGGGGATGGACGGAACGGATCGGGTCCCGGAACTGGCGGAGCACCTGTTGCGGTCCCGCAGAGTGGAACATGTGTCGCCGATCTGCGCGGCGAAACTCCGTAGGTACGGTGTCCCAGGTGGAGCCCGGTGTAGGACCGGCGGGCCGCCGGCCCAGCTGATCCAGAATGTGCGACAGGTTGCTGACGCTTACCTGACGAGCAGGCTGCGCCAACAAGGTGCCCGTCTGGGGCCACTCCGTTGCATCCCGCCTGGGCTCCACGGCCACAGACCATTGCTGTCCTCTGGTCGGGCCCGTCGCCTCACCCCGCCTGACAGGTTGCTGACGGCGAGTTTCGGGCTGTGGGCAGTCACCATGCAGCAGCATGGCCCCTGCTTGCCAGAGGCGCCTACCCGCTCTTCCTCGTCTCCTCTGCCAGCAGCGCGGCCAGCCGTCCGGCCGCTGCCCGCAGATCGGAGCGCTGGGCTTTCTGTGCCAGATGCGGCAGATAGGCTGGTTCAGTGCGGACGATCTCGGCCAGCGTCTGGCCCTTGTGCGGTCCAAAGGTGACGGTGAGCCGTCCATCAGGCGACGCCGCCAGCGCCTGCAAGCGATCCAGGTCCAGCTCCGGTTCGTAGTAGCGGGCGCCGCGCGGTCCTGGCTGAACCAGCCGGAGCGGCTTCTCGATGCGCGGCGGTGGCCTGTCAGCTGGCGCACCTGGCTGCTCCGGGGCCGTGGCGCCGAGCAGGTGCTCGACCAGCAGCCGCTGCAGCCGCAGGCTCTCGGCCTGGACGGTCAGGAGCGCTGTGTTCTGTGCGATCAGCGCCTGCAGCAGGTCGTCGTTCATGCCGTAGGCTTCCGGACCTCGGCCACCGACACCGCCAGCGCGGCGGCCTGCGCGCCGGGCCCGCTGCCGTGGAGCAGGGCGTCGGCGAAGAACTTCGGCCCGGACGCTTCCTCCTGGCTGACCCGGCCGCGCAAGACCACGAACGCCGACTGGTGGACGCCCGCCAGGCGGCCCATGCGGGCGTAGGCCGCCGGGAAGACCGCCGTCTCGATGGAGCCGGTGCCATCCGTCACCGTCAGCCAGGCCATCTCCTCGCTCTTGCGGGTCCTTCGCCGGCGCAGCACGGTAATCAGGCCAGCGATGGCCGCCTCGGCCTTGTCCGGGTAGTCCACGAGCTGGGCGATCGCCACCGTGCCGTGCTCTTCGGCCAGCCGCCGGGCGTGATGCAGCGTCTCCAGCGGCGCACTGGCGTAGTAGCCCAGGTGCGCCAGCTCGTAGGCCGCGAGCACCCCGGGCGGCCATTCCGGCATGTCACCGCCGAGCAGGCCGTCCGGCAGGGCGGCGTCGTCGAGCTGCCGCAGACCGCTGGGATCGTGGTCGCCGGCCCGCGCCATGTCGGCCAGTGAACCGTACAGCTGGTGCACCAGCGCCAACCGGGCGCGGGCCTGGCCGGTGAACTCGAACGCCCCCACCTTGATCAGCGTCAGCACGTCGTCGGGCGGGACCAGCCTGGCGTCCACGCGCTGCACGAAGTCCAGCAACCCCTTGAACTCGCCCGACGTAGCGCGAACGCTCAGGATGTGCCGGGCCGCCCCCGGCTGCAAGCCGCGCACGGCCGTCAGTGGGGCACGCACCGCGCCGGTCAGCCCGCCGGCCCTGCCTTCCGCCCTCGCCAGCGCGGTGGAGTGGGCTTCGACCTGGTAGGCATCGGAGCTGCGGTTGACGCACGGGCTGAGGGGCAGGACGCCGAACCGGCGGCCGTCCTCCACCGCGGCGCCCAGGCCGTAGTGGGAGCCGCCGCAGTTCCAGGCTTCGGCGAAGAAGGCCGGCGCGGTCCGGGGATTGACCTTGTGCTGGGCCGCCGCGAACACCCGCTCAGCCAGGGCCAGCGCGTGCCCGTGCAGCAGCAGATAGCCGCTGCGGGCCAGCAGCAGGGCCGTGAAGCCCTGCAACTGCTGGTCGGTCCAGCCGCGCGCGTGCAGGCCCGTGCGGAGGCGCTGCTGGTCCTCGCTGCTAACCTGGCCACGCGCGACCGCCCGCCGCACGCTGTCGGCCCAGGCGTAGTCGAAGCCCAGCGCCTCGAGCAGTTCCGGCAGCTGGTTGGCGTACAGCAGTTGGCCGCTGGTGCATGCCAGCAACGGCGTCAGCTCGGGATGGATGGCCCCTGAGGGCTGCCCGCCATAGCGGACGGCGAAGTACGCCTGTTCCTGCTCTTGCCCGCCGTAGGCGCCGGGACGCCACAAGGCCAGCAGCTGGGCGATGTCTTCGACGGGATCGTCGGGGGGGGG
>DAIUFO010000239.1:0-6127 GCA_036844545.1 Chloroflexota bacterium | reverse complement strand
TCCTTCAGCAGGTCGTAAACACGCTGTTTCAGGGCAGTATTTATGCCTTGTTTGCGCTCGGGTACAAGCTGATCTTTGGCGTGCTGGACATTTTGAACCTGGCGCACTCGGCGGTGTTCATGTGGGGCGCGTTCATGGCGCTGCTGTTGGTGACGAAGCTGGGGCTCAGCATCGTGCCGGCGTTCGTGCTGGCGATGGCGGGGTCGGGGCTGCTGGGCATCCTGCTGGACCGGATCGCGTTCGCTCCCCTGCGGGCGCGGGGCGCGAGCCACCTGGCGCCGCTCATCTCCAGCATTGCCCTGGGCATCGTGTTCCAGTCGGCGGCGTTGGGGCTGTTCGGTGGGCTGGTGTATCGCTTTCCGGCGGGGACCGCGCCGAGCGCCGACATCGGCGCCGGGGGCGTCCACGTGGACGTGCTGCAGGTAGTCATCTTCGGCATCGCCGTGGCGCTGATGGTCGGCCTGCAGCTGCTGCTGCAGCATACGCGGTTGGGGAAATCGATCCGGGCGGTAGCCGAGAACCAGAAAGCGGCCAAGCTGCTGGGCATCGACGTCGAGCGGGTCATCGCCATCACCTTCGCCATCTCGTCGGCACTGGGCGGCGCGGCGGGCGTGCTGGTAGGCCTGAGCTTGAACGCGATCGCGCCTGACATGGGCCAAGCCATCGAACTGAAGGGCCTGGCGGTGATCATCATCGGCGGCATGGGCAGCATCCCTGGCGCGGTGATCGCCGGCTTCCTGCTGGCGGCCACCGAGGTATTCACCATCTCCTTCATCTCATCCACCGTGCGCGACGCCATCGCCTTCTCGCTGCTGTTCGTGGTGCTGCTGGTCTGGCCGTCAGGCATCCTGGGGCGTCGGGCGCTGCGCGAGGCCTAGCTTGCAAGCGCTCGCCGGCTTTTACAGCGCCTACGACCAGCTGCTGCTGTTCATGGCCATCAACGCGCTGCTGGCGCTGAGCATCTACGTCACTCTGTCGGCGGGCTTGCTGTCGCTGGCCAACGCCGCGTTCATGGGCATCGGCGCCTACGCTTCGGCGCTGCTGACGCTGGACCTGCACTGGCCGTTCCCGGCGGCGTTGCTCTCGGCCTGCCTTGTGACGGGCGCCATCGGCTTCCTGTTGGGCTTGCCGGTGCTGCGGCTGCGGGGCGTGTTCCTGGCGATTGCGACGCTCGGCTTCGGCGAGGTAGTGCGCATCGCCGCGCTCAACTGGGACGCGACCGGCGGACCCTTGGGCCTCAACGCCATCCCGGCGAACACGCGGCTGTGGCAGGTGCTGCTGGCGCTCGTCGTCGTGAGCTACTTCTTCGCGCGGCTGAACCACTCGCGCACAGGGCACGCGCTGCTGGCCATCCGCGAGGACGAGTCGGCGGCGCGCACGATGGGCATCAACACGCTGTACTACAAGAACTTCGCCTTCGTGACGGGTGCGCTGATCGCCGGGCTGGCGGGCGGCTTCAGCGCCCACCAGACCCATTCGATCGAGCCGTCGAACTTCGCCTTCGGCCTGGCGGTGAACATCCTGATCTACGCGCTGGTGGGCGGGACGGGAGCCTTCTGGGGCCCGATGCTGGGCAGCACACTGCTGACGGTATTGCCGGAAGTGCTGCGCTTCCTGCGGGACTATCGCGGCATCTTCAACGGGCTGGTGCTGCTGCTGATCATCCTGTTCCTGCCGAACGGACTGATGAGCCTCGGCAAGGGCATAGGGGATAGGGCAAAGGGCAAAGGCACGTCACAGCCGGCGCTGGATACGGCGGAGGCTTGAGCTTCCTGCGGGTCGAACGCTTGAGCCGGCACTTTGGCGGCATTCGGGCGGTGGAGGACGTGTCGTTGGAGGTGCCGCGAGGCTGCGTGTTCGGCGTCATCGGGCCAAACGGCGCCGGCAAGACGACGCTGCTGAACCTGCTGTCAGGGCTGCTGCGACCGAGCTCCGGTGAAATCTGGTTTCGGGACGAGCGCATCGATGGGCTGGCGGCGCACACCATCGCGGCGCGCGGGATCACCCGGACGTACCAGAACATCAAGCTGTTCCGGACGCTCTCGGCGCGCGAGAACGTGGTCATTGGCCAGCATCTAGCCGGCCGCTCGACGGTGGCTCAGACGCTGGTGTTCGCCCCGGCGGCCCAGGCCGAGGAGCGGCTGCTCGAGGACCGCGCCGAGAGCCTGCTGGCGCAGGTGGGTTTGGCCGGCAAGGGCGACTTGCGGGCGGACTTCCTGTCGTACGGCGACGCGCGGCGGCTGGAGATCGCCCGCGCGCTCGGCGCCAAGCCGTCGCTGCTGCTGCTGGACGAGCCCGCGGCCGGCATGAACCAGGCCGAGGTGGACCGGCTGCTCGCCCTTATCCG
This sequence comes from Chloroflexota bacterium, assembly GCA_036844545.1. GTDB lineage: Bacteria > Chloroflexota > JAJPGV01 > JAJPGV01 > JAJPGV01 > DATGVV01. The sequence goes on along the minus strand of DAIUFO010000239.1, from coordinate 3,780 downwards.
CGAGCTGGCTTCGGCCGGGCAGACGATTGTGCTGGTGGAGCACCACGTGGGGTTGGTGATGAGCGCCTGCGAGCGTATCGCCGTGCTGAACTTCGGCGTCAAGATCGCGGAAGGGACGCCGGCGGAGATCCAGGCGGATGCCGCGGTGGTGGAGGCGTACCTTGGGCGCGATTAGCCTCGAGATCGATGGGCTGGAGCTGGCTTATGGGCCGGTACAGGCTTTGCGGGGCGTGTCGTTTACGGTGGAAGCAGGGCAGATCGTGGCTATTGTGGGCGCCAATGGCGCCGGCAAGACGACGCTGCTGAGCGCCATTTCGGGGCTGGTGAAGCCGCGGCGGGGGCGGGTGCTGCATGATGGACAGGACATCACCGGCTGGCCGGCACACCGCATCGTGGCGCGGGGAATCGTCCAAGTGCCGGAAGGGCGAGCCATCCTGGGCACCATGAGTGTGGAGGAGAACTTGGAGCTGGGAGCTTTCGCGGGCAACAGCGAGGGTCGCATCGAGGACATGCTGCGGCGCTTCCCAATCCTGCTCGAGCGGCGGCGGGAGCTGGCCAGCTCGCTGAGCGGCGGGGAGCAGCAGCTGCTGGCCATCGCCCGCGGGCTGCTGCAGGCCCCCAAGCTGCTGCTGTTGGACGAGCCGAGCATGGGCCTGGCGCCGCTGCTGGTGAGCCAGATTTTCGACATCATCCGCGACATCCACGAGCAGCGCACGACCGTCCTGCTGGTGGAGCAGAACGCCCGCAAGGCCCTAGCTCTGGCCGACAACGCCTTCGTGTTGGAGCAAGGGCGAATCGTGCTGGCCGGCAGCGGCAGCGAGCTGCTCAACAATGAGGCCGTCGTACGCGCCTACATCGGCAGTGTGACGCCCTGAGCGTGCAAGCCCTGCTGGCGATCGTCGGCGCCATCCTGGTTATCTTCGCCTCGTGCGAGCTGTTCGTGAACTCCATCGAGTGGCTCGGCCGCAAGCTGCACATCTCGGAGAACGCGGTTGGCACCGTCCTGGCGGCGGTCGGCACGGCCTTGCCGGAGAGCATGGTGACGCTGATCGCGCTGGTGTTCAGCCGCGGCACCGCGGTCGAGCAGGACATCGGCATCGGCGCCATCATCGGGGGGCCGTTGATGCTGGGGACTATCGCCTACTTCTCGGTGGGTCTGACCACGGTGGTGTGGCGCAAGAGGCGCACGGTCGGGACGCGGCTGGAGTTCGACCAGATTGGCGTGTCACGCGATGTGCTGTGGTTCCTGGGCATCTTCGGCGTGGCTATCGCCAGCAGCCTCATCCCGTCCCATTCGGTGAAGGTGCTGGTGGCGCTGGCGCTCATCGCGGCCTACTTCGCCTACGTGTTTGGCCAGCTCGGCAAGGAAGCGGGCGAGGAGCGGGGGCTGAATCCCCTCCATTTCCACCGCCGAGTGTCCGTGCCGGACACGTCGCGCGTAGTGATCCAGGTGCTGTTGGGGACCGCGGGCATGATCTACGGCGCGCATCTGTTCGTAGACAACCTTTCTCTTGTCGCGGCGGGGGTGGGGCTGTCGGCGGTGGTGCTGTCCATCCTGCTCAGCCCGGTTGCCACCGAGCTGCCGGAGATCATGAACGTCATGCTGTGGGTGCGGCAAGGCAAGGAGGACCTGGCGGTCGGGAACGTAAGCGGATCGATGCTGGTGCAGTCGGCCATTCCGTGCGCGCTGGGGCTGGCATTCTCGCCGTGGGAGCTCTCGAGGGCGCCGCTGATCGGCGTCGGAGCTATCCTGCTGTCGACGCTGTTCGTGTTCGCCAACCTGCGCGGCGCACGTCTAAGCGCGCGGCGGCTGCTGCTGTGCGGCCTGCCCTATGTGGCCCTGGTGCTGGTGTACCTGCTGATGGGGTGACGCTGCAGCAGGTCCTGGAGGCCCAGGGGCGGCTGGAGGGGGTGGCTCAGCGGACGCCGCTTACCTACTCCACGACATTCAGCCAGATGGCCGGCGCCCAGGTGCATCTCAAGTGTGAGAACCTGCAGCGGACAGGCTCCTTCAAGATTCGCGGCGCTTACAACCGTTTGTCGATGCTCACCGCGGCCGAGCGCAAGCGCGGGGTCATCGCCGCCTCCGCCGGCAACCACGCCCAAGGCGTGGCGCTGGCGGCCCGTCTACTGGGCATCAAGGCCACGATGTTCATGCCCGAGAGCACGCCGCTGGCCAAGGTGGCGGCGACGCAGGGCTATGGCGCGGACGTACGCATCGAGGGTGAGTCGTACGAAGCCGCGTATGAGGCGGCGCTTCGCGAGCAGGCCCGCGGCGGAGCGGTGTTCGTGCACCCTTTCGACGACGAGGCCGTGATAGCTGGCCAGGGAACCATCGCCTGCGAGATCCTGGACGAGCTGCCGGAGGTGGACGCTATCGTGGTGCCGGTCGGCGGCGGGGGGTTAATCGCCGGCATCGCCACGGCGGCCAAGGCGCTGCGGCCGAGCGTACGGGTGTTCGGGGTTGAGGGTCCTACGCGGACGGCGAAAGCGGAGGGAGAGGAACAGCGTGGCGCCACCATTGCCGACGGCATTAATGTGCGCGAGCCGGGAACGCTGACGCTGCCGCTGATCGAGGCACTGGTGGACGAGGTGGTGACGGTGGAGGAGGAGGACATCTCGCGGGCGATGCTGATGCTGCTGGAGCGCTCCAAGCTGGTGGTGGAGGGCGCCGGCGCGGTAGGCCTGGCAGCGCTGCTGGCAGGGCGTCTGCAGCTGGCGGGCAAGACGGTGGCGGTAGTCCTCAGCGGCGGCAACGTCGACGTGAACCTGATGGCGCGCATCATCGAGCACGGTCTGGCCACGGCGGGACGCTACCTCATCTTCGAAACGTGGCTGCCGGACAAGCCGGGCGAGCTGCTGAACATCCTGCAAGTCCTGCTGGACGAGCGGGTGAATATCCTCAGCGTGGAGCACCGCCGCCCGGCGTCCTTCCCCGAGGTCGAAGTGATGCTCACCGTCGAGACCCGCGACTCGGCCCACGGCGAGCGCCTGCTCGCCCATCTCCGCGAGCGAGGTTATCGGGTGAACCGGCTGGAATTAGGTGGTTAGCCGATCAGCTGAGAGAGGCCATCCACAATCTGGCCAACATCTTCAGCGTCCAGCTGCCCTATCCGCCTGCCCAAGCGCTCGGCGGCCAGCGTCCTGATTTGGGAGACCTTGACCCAGGCATCTCTGTCTACGACTTTTGACGGCACCTTCCAGGTGAGCGGGTAACCCGCGCGTTGGGGCTGGCTGGTGAGCGCCATGGCGATGACTGTTCCCGACCTGTCATTAAATAGGTCGTGGCTGAGGACCAGCACCGGTCGCCGGCCACCCTGCTCATGACCTCGCACCGGCTCGAGATCCGCCCAGCGGATGTCACCTCTCAGAATTCGGGCCACTCGGCCTCGGCTGACAGCGCTTCTTCGGCCAATTCATGCTCTTCGGCGGGATCGAGCTTGGCAAGCTCGGCGAGAAGCCGGTGCTTTTGTTGTCGCTGTTCCTGCAGGCAAACCAGAGCGGCGTTGATGGCGCGACTGCGGTTGGGAAACTCTCCGTTTACAACCAGGCGATCGATCTCGCGGAGGAGCGATTCATCGATCGTCACGGCGACTTTCGTGGCTGCCATAAGTATGACAATTTAGCATACCTACGATTACTCCGGCTTCAGGCGGAGCTGGAGCTCGTCGAGCTGTTTCTGGGTGACGGGCGAGGGAGCCTGCATCAGCAGGTCCTGGGCGGATTGGTTCTTGGGGAAGGCCATGACCTCGCGGATGTTGGGCTCGTCGACCATGAGCA
>DAIUFO010000238.1:3948-6158 GCA_036844545.1 Chloroflexota bacterium | reverse complement strand
AAGCTGCGCTAGCCGCGGCGTCGCCCGGCGCCGTCTCGGCCGTCCCGGCCCGCAGCTCTCGGAGCTGCAGCAGCAGGGCTGCTTCCCGCGCTTCGACCTCGCCCGCCATGCGCTGGAACACGCGCGCCAGCCGGCCCAAGGGATCCTCGCGCGCCGCTACCTGGGCCAGCGTGCCGGCCTCAAAGCTGTGGGCCTCCAAGGCGGCGGCGGCCGCGGTCAGCACGCTGACCTGGCCCAGGTACTCGAGCTCGCGATCGCGCAGCCGCTTGCGCTCCAGCGCCGCCTCGATCTTGGCCCGCAGCAGCACCGTGTCGACAGGCTTGCCCAGGTAGTCGTCGGCTCCCAGCTCGACGCAGCGCACGACGATGGGGATCTCCTCGACTGCCGAGATCATCAGCACCGGCGTGTCGTGCGTGTCGGCGCTGGACTTGAGCTCCCGCAGCGTCTCCAGGCCATCCATGTCGGGCATCAGCACGTCCAGCATGAACAGATCGAACGGCTCGTCGTGCAGCCTCTCCAGCGTCTCACGGCCGGAACGCGCCAGCGACACCCGGTAGCCGAACTGCTCCAGGCGGCGGGACATCATCTCGGCGTCCAGCTCGTTGTCGTCGGCCACCAGGATCGAGCCCTTCGGCACAGGCTGCTGGGGGCTCTCTTGAGCGGCTGCCGGCCGAGCGGGCCGGCGGCGAGGGGCCGACGGCGCCGACGCGGCTTGCGGTCCGTAGACCTTGGTCAGGTCCGGCACCGCGGTGATCAAGGTGGTCAGATATTTCGCGGCCGACTCGACCTTCTCCAGGTCGGGCAGGGCGTCTGTCCAACCGCTGTCGGCCGCCTCCTCCTGCAGCAGCTGGCTGTAGCCGATGACGGACTCCAGCGGCGTCCTCAGGTCGCGGCTGATCTGCTCGGCGTTGAGGGCGCCGGCTTCCAGCTTGGCCAGGTCGACGGTGCTGCCGATGTACTCGGCCAGGCCGCGGCCGGCTTGACGGATGCGGTCAGGTCGGGCAGCAGGGCGTCCCAGCAGCGATCCGCGGCCTCCTCTTGGAGCATCTCACTGAAGCCGACGACGTGGTTGACGGGCGTGCGCAGCTGATGCCTCAGGTTGCGGACGAGGTCGGCGATGATGAGGTGGGAGTCCAGCCTGGTTACAGTAGCACTAGATTCCATCCCAGCGCGATTGGCAGGAGCACACGTGGCTGAGCTTGCACCCGAGGCTGCCATCCGCTTTCGGGCCTTTGCCGAGAGCTCCATGGAGGCTCGCATCTCGGCAGACGGGGCCGGCACCATCATCTACGTCAACAGACGGGCCGAGTCGCTGTTCGGTTACGCCGCGGATGAGCTGGTCGGCCAGCCGCTGACGATGCTCATGCCGGAGCGCTTGCGGGAGGCTCATCGACAGGGCATCGAGGGCTTCCGGAGCGGGTCCCAGCACCGCTTTATCGGCGAAACCGTGGAGCTGACCGCGCGCCGCCGCGACGGCCTCGAGTTCCCTATCGAGCTGGCGCTGGCCAGCTGGACCAGCAGCGCCAACGAGATATTCTTCTTCGGCAACCTGCGAGACATCACCGAGCGCAAACGCGCGGAGGAGGAGCGCCAGCGGCTGCTGGCCGAGCTGCGCGAGCTCAGCAGCGCCCGTGAGCGGCTGCTGGAGGACGTGGCCCACGAGCTGCGCGGGCCGCTCACCTCGCTGGGCCTGACCATCGACCTGTACAAGGACCTCAACCCGGATCAGCTGGACGACCTCATGCAGCGGGCCGAGCGAGCAGTGTCGCGCTTGCAGGGGCTGGTCGACGACATGCTCGACGCCCGCGGCATCCAAACCGGCTCGTTCCACGTCGAGGCCAGGCCGGAGCCTCTGGGCGAGCTCATCGAGGCGGCCCTGGACGCCGTCGAGCCGCTGCTGGAAGGCGCCGGCCAACACGTCGAGTGCTCGCTGCCGGCCGCGGCCGTGGTGGTGCTGGCCGACAGGCCGCACGTGGTCCGCGCCTTGTTCAACCTGCTGAGCAACGCCAGTAAATATTCCGCCAGCGGCGCAGCCATACGCCTGGCGGCCGACGTACGCGCCAAGCAGGTGCGCATCAGCGTGATCGATCGCGGGCCCGGTATTGCCGGGGAGGACCAAGCACGGCTGTTCGAGCGCTTCTACCGCGCCGAATCCGGGCGCCAGCGGCCGGGCGTCGGGCTGGGGCTGGCGATCGTGAGCGGCATCGCCG
>DAIUFO010000238.1:0-3938 GCA_036844545.1 Chloroflexota bacterium | reverse complement strand
GGCCGCGGCAGCACTTTCTGGCTGACGCTGCCGCTGGCCAAGCCGCAACCGCCGCCGGCCCCCTGAGGCGCCGAAGCGATCCCTAGGGAGCGACGCCCCGCCGCAGGAAGGTTTCCATTTTCTCCAGCAGCCGGGAAAACTCGATGGGCTTGCTGTCATAGTCGTCGCAGCCGGCCTCCAGGGCCTTCTCCCGGTCGCCGGCCATGGCATGGGCAGTGAGGGCGATGATCGGGATGCGCGCGGTGACCGGATCGGCTTTCAACTGGCGGCTGGCCGTCCAGCCGTCGATGACCGGCAGGCTCATGTCCATCAGGATCAAGTCCGGAGCCTGCTCGCGGGCCAGGGCCACGCCTTCGGCGCCATCGACAGCCGTGAGCAGCTCGAAGCCGCGGCGCATCAGCCGCCGCGACAGCATGTCGCGGTTCATGTCGTTGTCTTCGACCAACAGGATCTTGGGCATCTCGATCTCCTACCTTGGTGTCGCCGCCGCCTCGGTCCCGCCAGCGCGGGCGGCCAGGAACTCGTGCACTTGTGTGAGCAGCTCGTCGCGGTTGTAGGCGCCTTTGGTCATGATCCGCTCCACGTTGCCCTGCAGCCGCAGCCGCTCGGCTTGCGTCAGGTCCTTGGCGCTGATGACCACCACCGGGATGCCGCGCCACTCGTCACGCTTGCGCAGCTCGGCGACGAACTCGAAGCCGTCCATCTCCGGCATCATGAGGTCGAGCAGGATCAGGTCGGGTGGCCGCTCCCGGACGCGCTCCAGGCCGCTGCGCCCGTTGTCCGCCTCCACGACCGTACAGGCCTCTCGCTCCAGCATCCGCCGCAGGATATCGCGGGTGCCGGGGTCGTCCTCAACGATCAGCACAGTGGGCGCATTCGGTCCCACGTGCTGCCGCAGGATGGCGGTCAGCCGGCCATGGTCGATGGGCTTGCTCAGGTAGTCCGTGGCGCCCAGTGCAAAGCCCATGTTCCGCTCGTCCACCATGGTCAGCATGATCACCGGTATATCGGCCAGCGCCGGGTCGGCTTTGAGGGCCGACAGCACCGCCCAGCCGTCCATGCTGGGCATCAGCACGTCCAGGACGATGGCTTGGGGTTGCAGCTCGCGGGCCAGCCGCAGACCCTCTTCACCCGAAGCGGCGGTGGCCACGCCGAAGCCGTGCTTGCGCAGCGAACGGTCCAGCAGGTCGCGCACGGCGGGGTCGTCGTCGATGACCAGCACCGTGCTGCCGACGGCGCTGGCCGGCGGCGGCTGGAGGACTACGGGCTCGGCGGCGGCACCCGCCACTTCGGCCGGCAGGAGCACGGTGAAGGTCGAGCCTCGGCCGGGCTCGCTGTCGACGCTGATGTCGCCGCCCATCATGCGGCAGAAGTGCTGGCTGATGGCCAGGCCCAGGCCGGTGCCGCCGTACTTGCGGGTAGTCGAGGCGTCGGCCTGAGAGAATGCCTGGAACAGCCTGGCCAGGTGCTCCGAGGTCATGCCGATGCCGTCGTCGCTCACCTGAAAGCGGATGTGCTCCTGGCCATGGTCCTCCTTCAGGCGGCTCACGACCAGCCGGATGACACCCTGCTCGGTGAATTTCGAGGCGTTGCTCAGCAGGTTGAACAGCGTCTGCCGAAGCTTGGTCAAGTCCGCCCGGATGGTGCCGACGTCTTCCGGGCAGTCCACCTGCAGGGTGTTGGCGTTCTTGTCGATGAGCGGCCGGATGGTGCTCACGACGTCGTCGAGCATGGCCCTGACCAGGAACGGCTCGACGAACAGCTCCATCTTGCCCGCTTCGACTTTCGACAGGTCGAGCACGTCGTTGATCAGCGCCAGCAGATGCCGGCCGGCCGAATGGATCTTGCGCAGGTCGGGCGCCAGCGACTCCTGGCCACTATCCCGCAGCTCCTCCTCGAGCATCTCGCTGTAGCCAATGATGGCGTTCAGCGGCGTGCGCAGCTCGTGGCTCATGTTGGCCAGGAAGGTGCTCTTGGCGCGGCTCGCCTCCAGCGCCTGGTCGCGCGCGTCGGCCAGCTCGGCTTCGGCCCGCTTGCGTTCGGTGATGTCGCGGATGACGCCGATGTACAGCTGCCGGCCGGCCAGGCTCATGGCGCTCACGGCCACGTCCATGGGGAACGGCTCGCCGTCACGCCGCCGCCCCGGCAGCTCGTGGCGGCCGAGCCAGGCCCGCGGCGTGACGGCCGCGCCGCTGTCGCCGGCGAGGAGCAGCGCCAGCTTGTGGCCGACGAGCTCGGCGGCGGCGTAGCCGAAGATGCGCTCGGCGGCCGGGTTGAGCGACTCGATCGTACCGTCAGCGTCCAGCGTGATGATGGCGTCGGCGGCATTATCGAGCACAGCCTGGCGGTGGGTGCTGGCAGCCAGCAGGGCCGAGGCCACGGTATTGAAGGCCGCTGCCACCTGTCCCAGCTCGTCGCGGTTGGCCAGGCTGACCTGCTCGTTCACCTGGCCGGTCGCCATGCTGTGCGCGGCCTCGTCCAGGTGGCGGACCGTGCGCATGACCGCCAGGTAGAAGCCGATCAGCAGATACAGCACCAGCAGGCCCGCCACCACGGCCAAGGCGACGCTGATCTGCTCTCGCAAGGTGAGGTCGGCGATGCGCGCCGCCAGCAGCAGGTCGAGCGAGTCCAGCGTCGGCGTCCACACATCGAAGCTGGCCGCCAGCGCCTTGGCCGCCAGGGCATCGATGGCTGCCGGGTCGGAGCCCTTCAGATCGATGACTGCCTGCAGGAACTGGTTGATCGCTCGAGACGCGGTTTGGGAGCGGGCTTCGAGGCTCGGTTTGAGGTTGCCCTTGGGGTTGTTGGCCGCGGCCACGTCCAGCGACTGCCGCGCCGCCGCCAGGTTGGCGTTGAGCAGACCGTTCAGGGAGTTGAGATGGGCCAGCTCGTCTTGCGTGGGCGTCTTGCTCTGGGCCACGCGGACCCAGCGAGCGCGCCTGAGCCAGCAGGTCGTCCTGTTCGGGCAGCTCCAGGATGACCAGGTCCTTGACGTGCGAGCTGTCCAGGGCCGGGTCCAGGATGAGCTGCGAGCTGTCGCCCACCTTCGAGATCAGTTCTCGGATGTGCGTCACCAGCTCCGGGTTGACCAAGCGCACGGCGGCGTCCTGGCCCGAGCCGGCCGCGGTCAGGCTGTGCTGCCAGTCCGTCGTAACGGCCTGGAAGGCGGCGTTCGAGCCGAGCTCCGGCCCGAGCGCGCGATCCAGCGCCTCGCTGGCCGTCAGGTCGGCCTCGATGTCCGTTTGCTTGGCGAGTATGGCGGCTCGCAGCGCGGGATCGGCGCCAGCTCCCGGGCGATAGCGATCGACCAGTGCCTGGTGCTCGATGACGTGCCGCAGCAGGCCGCTGACTGGGCGCAGGTAGGTCGTGCCGCGCATTTCGGAGTGAGCGATTGCCAGCTCGGCGTTGACGGCAGACAGCAGCTCGAACATCACGAAGCCCAGTGGCAGCGTGAACAGCAGGCAAATGAGGATGAACTTGCGGGGGTAGCTCAGCCGGTTCATCAAGCCGATGGCTGGCTCGAAAGACCTACCCATGATCGAGATTAAGCTTACGGGCCGCGCGGTCGGGGCCGTTGTCCCCCTGAAAGTGTGGCTGCTCGGAGGCGATCGCTGGCGGCTAGGCCGAGGCGTGGGCCGCCGGCGCCAGCCTCGGAGCCTCGCTTTCGGCCGCGGCCGGGAGGGCCGGCAGGGCCACGGTGAACACGCTGCCGCCGCGCGGCGCGGGCGTGACCCACACGCGGCCGCCATGGTGCTCCACGATCTGGCGGCAGATGGCCAGGCCCAAGCCGGTGCCGGGCGCTTTGCCTTCGGGCGCGCGGCCGGCTTGGTGGAACTTGTCGAAGATGCTCTCGCGCTCGGCGGCGGGTACGCCCACGCCGCTGTCGCTGACGGCGATGTGCACCTCCTGGCCGGCGTGGTAGGCGGCCAGGCCGACGC
>DAIUFO010000237.1:1290-6159 GCA_036844545.1 Chloroflexota bacterium | reverse complement strand
GCAATCCAGTTTGACGCTGTCGCGAGCGGGTGTTCAGCGCCCGCATACCGGCTCTACCTGCGCCACGGCAATGGGGTATTCGTCTTCTGGGGCTATCCGGATGCTGCGACGACCACGTTCACCGTCCCTCTCGGACTGCTGAACGGTCATTGGACCGCCGAGGTCTTCGCCAAAGACGCCTCCTCGCGCTCGGCCTATGACACCTTCGCCTTCACCGACTTCACGGTGAACTGACAACCGGCGACCCGCGTTGCCGTTCGATTCCTTTATCTGGTGGCGTTCGAGATTGGGATTCTCCGACCACGAAGGGGTCGACGAGACGCGGGCTTAGCCGCTGATCGCGTACGCGCTAACCGCATAGGAGTCGTACAGCCCGCTCGAGCTTGGAGTCTTGGCCCAGACCGCGAACGTGTAGTTGCCGGCGGTCGCTCCGCTGCTGTTCCACGTGAATGCCGCACTGCTGCCATACGCCAGCATCAGCTTCCAGCTGGCGCCGGGCGGGCGTCCCCAGAACTCGTAGAGCGCCGACGCGCAGCCTGCGGACGTCGCGGTGAACGTGACGGAGGTGCCGGTGGCCTGCGGCGAAGCCGGGTTGGCCACAATCGTGGGTGACGTGCAAGCCGGTTGGGTCAGCTGGTAGGTGCCGATGAAGAACGTGTCATGCGTCGCGGTTGATCCGGGCTGGATCGCCCACACGCCGACCTGGTAGGTCCCAGGCGCAAGGCCCGCCGTGGCCCAGTCCCAGGTTGCGGCGCCGTAGCCCCGCGCGATCGACCAACCTCCGCCAGGTGGCATCACCCAGAACTCATATTGAGGACTGGCACATCCGACCGATGTCGCGCTCAAAGTGATGGCCGCTCCAGGCGACTGCGGCGGGGCGACGCTCGCCGTCAGGTCGGCCGAACGGCAGGTTCCGAGCTGGAGAGTGAAGCTCGTAATCGCATAAGACTCATGGAGGTTGGGCGTGGTCGAGCTGCCCTCCCAAACACCAACCTCGTAAACCCCCGGCAGATAGCCCGCAGTGCTCCACAGCCAGGTTGAGCCCACGCCGTAGGGCTGGACAACCTTGAATGATCCGCCCGGGCGCATCAACCAGAACTTGTACTGCTGCGTGCAGCCGGTCTGCTGCGGGGTGAATGTCACGGACGAGCCGAGGACTTGAGGTGGCGCTGCGCTGGGCGTGAGCGCCGACACCACGCAGCCTGTGGCTGCATGGATCCAGTACGTGGTCACGAAAAAGCTGTCGTGCTTACCGCCAGAGCCGACCTGATGACTCCAGACTCCGACCTGGAAGTCGCCAGGTCCGTACTTGCTGCTGTCGAACAGCCAGGTCGAGCCGGTGCTGTAGGGCTGGACGATCGTCCAGTTTCCGCCCGGCGGCACGAGCCAGAACTGGTACTCGGGCGACGTGCAGCCCGTCGAGGCGGCCAGGAAGGTGACCGGCGTGCCTGCCACTTGAGGCGAAGGCACGCTCGGCGTGAGGCTTGCGTCCTGACACCCGGAGACGTCGAGGGTGAATGTCGTGAAACCGTACGCCTCCTTAGGACGGCTGGCGCCGCGCTGGCGTGCCCACACCCCGAGCTGGTACGTGCCCGGGGTGAGCCCTGTCGTGATCCACGTCCACGCTGCGGAGCCATAGTCCCTAGCCAGCGTCCACTTGCCGCCGCCGGGCGCGACCCAGAACGCGTACTCGGGGGTGTTGCAGCCGGTGGAGGTCGCCGTGAAGCGTATCGAGGTGCCAGTGGGTTGCGGCGAGCTCAACCCGCCGGTGAGAGCAGCCGCCGTACACGGAGGGCCGGGCACCGCGGTGTTGGAGGTGAGGCTGGAGGAGCCCTGCGCGTTGGTCGCGGTGACGGTGAACGAATAAGCAACTCCATCGGTGAGGCCCGGGATCCACACCGAGTGGATGTTGCCGGGCACCGTCAGCGTGATGTTTCCGGGCTGGCCGACGATCGAGTAGGAGGCGATCGGCAACGTGCAGGTCTGAGCCGGCTGCCAGCTGAGCACGACCCCCGCCTCCGCGCTCGAGGCGGTCGGGTTGGGCCCCATGTGAGGCGGGCTGGGCAGAGTCCTGGCGTAGCTGGCCGCGAGGCTCATGTAGTAGGGCCAGTTCCAGTACTTGCCTGGATCCCAGTGATGTTCCGCGCCACCACCGAGGGCAGGGTTGAAGGGGTCCGGTACCTGGTAATGGCCGATGACATGCTTGCGATCCATGGGCACGCCCCACCGTGAGCAGATCGAAGCGGCGAGGTGCGCGCTTGCCTTGTACTCGGCGATCGTGAACGAACCCACCACGCCGGCATAGCCTTCGTGCTCGATTCCGATGGCTCGTGTGTTGTAGTCCCAGTTGCCGGCGTGCCACGCGATATCTTTCTCGGCCACCATCTGGGCGATTCGGCCTTTGCGCGAGATGACGTAGTGCGCGGAACCGTGGCGCGCTGGGTTCCGAAACGCGGTTATCGCGCTGTTGTAGCTGCCTTCGATGTCGTGGATGACGATCATGTTCACCTGGTAACCGGCGGGCCGGTTGGACACGGTGTAGTTCGTCGGTGCAGCAGGAGTCCAGAGCGCCGAAGGATAGTCAGGAACCAGGAGGACCGGGGCCTGCGCCGGCGCGGTCGAGTCGGCCGCAGTGCTCACTTCGCCTCGTTGACCGGAGCTGGCGAGCCCGAGTGGACTGCCTGCCGGTGACGACGAGATCGACCCGGCCCAGCCGATTGCAGCCAGCAACAGGGCAGCGAAAATTTGCCGGCGCACGGCGGAAGGTTAGCCCCTGATCCTGGGAACGAGAAATCCGTGAACATTCACCGTGCTGTGCTCAACGCCGGGGATTGACATCCCCTGCGACGATTCAGGCGCCGGTGATCTGATAGGTGGAGATGAAGTAAGAGTCACGGGACGAGGTTGAGCCGGACTGCCTGGACCAAACCCCCACCTGGTAGGTGCCGGGCGCGAGTCCCACGGTGCTCCAGCTCCAGGTGGCGACGCCATAACCCTGCTTCACCGTCCAGGCCCCACCCGGGGCCAGCAGCCAGAACTCATACAGCGGGCTCCCACAGCGCGTCGACATCGCGGTGAAGGTCACATTGGCGCCCTGGACCTGCGGGGCCGCCAGGTTCGGCGACATGCCTGCTGAGGTACAGGTCACGACACCAAGCGTGACCGTGGTGATTGCGTACGACTGGTGAGTGGTGCCGGAGGCTTCCCAGACGCCGACCTGGTAAACGCCCAGCGCTTGGCCGCTCGTCTTCCAGGTCCAGGTCGTGCCGACTCCGTAAGCCTGGACGGTCGTGAAGGAGCCGCCTGGGCGAGCCAGCCAGAAACGATACTGCCGGGTGCAACCGGACTGCTGCGGGGTGAAGACCACCGAGCCGCCGACCGTCAGCGGCGAGGCAGCGCTCGGGCTGAGTGCCGCGACCACGCAACCCGCGGGAGGAGTGATCCAGTAGGAGCCGATGAAGAAGGCATCGTGGCTCTTGGTCGAACCCGCCTGCTTCGCCCATACACCGACCTGGAAATTTCCTTTCGCGTAGAGGCTGCTGCTCAGCGTCCAAGCATTCCCCGTTCCATACGTTCGGACGATCTTCCACGTGCCGCCGGGGGCCATCAGCCAGAACTCGTACAGGGGCGCCGAGCAACCGGTGCTCGAGGCAGAGAAGGTGATGCCAGCCCCGCGCGGCTGAGGCGATGGCAAGTTGGGAGACAGGGCGACGCTGACACAACTGTTGAAGGCGACGGTGTTGGTCGTCAGGCCATAGGCGTCGAACGAGTTGGCCGATCCCGCCTGGCGAGCCCAGACCTTCAGCTGATGAGGGCCTGCGGCCAGGCCTGAGTTGCTCCAGTTGAAACTGCTCGCGCCCCACCCCTGCTTGAGCTGCCAGGCGCCGGCCGCGTCCTGAGCCCAGAACTCGTATTGGGGGGCGGCGCATGCCGCTGAGGTCGCGGTTAGGGCGACATTCGATCCAGGCGGCGCCGAAGCCGGGTTCGACAGTAGGTTGGCCGCGGTGCAATGCGAGACCGGGCTGGTGCCGAAGAAATCCGCCATCGCAGTGGCGCCGGTGTCATTGGTGGTGAGCGGCGCCAGGTGCCATGCGTCCTCGATGGTGCGCATCAGCGAGTAGTGGTTGTAGGTGGTGCCTGAGACATAGGCGAGCTTCACCTGGCTGCCCGCCATCACAAACTCCACACGGTTGTTGCCGCTGAAGTCGTCCTCGTCCCAGGTGAGAAACAAGACGGAGTTCTGCTGTGTGAAAGCAGGTGAGTTGAGGATTGCCGGGATCTGCTTCGCAAGCCAGGCGTCGCCGGTGGCGATCGAGCAGTCGTGCATGTCGTTGCACATGTTTGGCGTTATCCATCCGTAGCTCGGGGTCGCCGACGTGCTGGCGAGATCGGTTGCGAGCTGTGTCAGCGGAACGTCGTAGGCTTGGCAGCGCGTGGCGTTTGTGCGGATGTCGTTGTAGTAGACAAACGGGTTGTGCTTGACCGCGTAGGGATACGCGTCGGCGGTCGAGCAGGCCGACGGCATGCTTTCCATGTACGCCTTCCAGGTCTTGCCCGCGCCCTCGATGCGGTCGGTGATGTTGGTCGCGCTGACCGGGCATGAGGCGACGGCGCAGTCGCTCGTGATGCCGAAGCTGCTCGCCCCGGTAAGCGTGAGGTAGTTCGGAAGGCTTGGATGCGTGATCGCGAAGTAGCTGCTGGAGTAGGAGTACTTCGACGCAAGGCTGTTGATGTACGGCGCCTGCGCGTTGCCGATGATCGACGTCGCGGACGTGTTCTCCATGATCACCGTGAATACGTGGTCGAACGCGGGAAGAGTGGTCGCCGCCACAGCACGTGGCGCCACGACGTGTGGAGCTGCGGCCAGGG
>DAIUFO010000237.1:526-1280 GCA_036844545.1 Chloroflexota bacterium | reverse complement strand
CGCAACGACATCGGATACGGCGGCATTCCCGACGACGAGCGCCGCACCCACGTCGAGATGAGGGCCAGGGCCGGCGACGCCGCCCCAATCAGGCACAAAAGGGGGATCAGGCACGCGCGAAAGCGCATCGAGAGGGGGCCCATGGCAAGCCTTGTACCGGCCCACCGGGCCCCACCCACGGACAACGTGGTTAAGACTTGCCTGCGAGCGCACCACCCGGTAAGTGCCCATTAAGGCGGCGTCGTAAGACGCAGACGTTTCGAGCCCTTAAGGCTCAAACGGAGATCAGCCGAAGGTCAACTACCCGCTGCCGGCGCCCTGACAAGAACCGATCACCAAGCTTCCCGCGGCTAGCTGGCGGCCCAGAAGGTCGTTTGGCCGTAGGTGTCGTGGCTGGCGGTCGAGCCGTTCTGTTTCGCCCACACCCCAAAGCGATAGGCGCCCGACTTGCCAGTCGTGTCAAAGGTGAAGGTGTTGCCGCTGCCGTAGGGCTTGACGATGGTCCAGGCGGTACTTGGCGGCACCAGCTCCCAGAACTCGTACCTTGGCGCGCTGCAGCCGGTGGAAGTGGCGGTGAGCGTGACCTGGGTCCCTGGCACCTGGGGTGACGTCGGAGAGCTGACGATGCTCGCCGCCGTGCACGTGGCCGGGGTCAGCTGGAAGGTGCCGATGTAGTAGGCGTCGTGGGTCTTGGTCGAGCCCGCCTGCTTGACCCACACTCCCACCTGGTACGTGCCCGGCACGTAGCCGGCGG
>DAIUFO010000237.1:0-516 GCA_036844545.1 Chloroflexota bacterium | reverse complement strand
GTGTTCCATGTCCAGGTCGACGTCGCCAGGAACGGCCGCTTCACCACCCAGCCGCCACCGGGCGCCATCAGCCAGAACTCGTACTGGGGGCTGGTGCAGCTGTTCGAGCTGGCAATGAACTGGACTGAGGTTCCCGATACCTGGGGCGGTGCCAGATTCGGGCTCAGGCCGGTGCTGATGCAGCTGCCGGTGCCGAGCACGAAGGTGTCGAAGCCATAGGCGTCCTTGGTGTTCGGCGAGCCTGTCTGCCGCGCCCACACACCGATCTGGTAGGTACCGCTCGGTAGCCCCGACGTCTGCCAGGTCCAGCCTGAGGCGCTCCAGTCCTGGGCCATCGTCCAGACGCCACCCGGCGCCAACAGGTAGAACCGGTATTCCGGATTCGTGCACGGAAATGCGGTGCCCGTCCAAATGATTGGGGAGCCAGGCGCTTGGGGCGAGGTCGCCAGCGTCGCCGGCTTGGCGGCCGCGCACGTAGTTCCATTGATGGTCAGCGTGTAGGTGCCGATCCAATAG
>DAIUFO010000236.1:0-6163 GCA_036844545.1 Chloroflexota bacterium | reverse complement strand
CCTGATACCAGCCTAGCGTCATGAGGGTGGCGGGCCACAGGCACCGCATGTCGTGGCGCAGCAGCCACGAAAACAGTTCGCCGTTCCCGGATAGGCACGAAGAAGCCCAGGCCCAGCGCAGCCGGCGCGGCGACGATTAATGCCTTCAAGTCGTCCGTGGTGTCCGCTACCGCATGACCAAGCAAGCCCAAACCGCTGGCATAGCCAGCTATCCGGCCCTCCCGCTCCACCACGTATGCGGCTTGCTTCTCAATGCCCCGGTTGAGCTCCAGCTCGCGCCGTATGCCGTGCACGTGCTCGCTGATCTCGCTGCACGCCGGGACGTCAGCCGCGGTGGCCGGCCGAACAATCCGACCCGGGATGGCTTCCCTCGGCAGGGAGCGACCGATCAGCACGAGCGACTCCCGAGCCACGAAGCCTGACTTCGCGTATAGCGCCAGCGATCGCAAGTGATAAGGCGACTGCACTAGGCGCACGCCCTTGACCTGCCGCCTGCGCGTCTCCTCCAACGCTGCTTCCATGAGTCGGCCCCCAGTCCCACCTTCCGCGCTCGGATGGACTGTGAAATGGACCAATGGCGGCGATGTCCGGCAGGAAGCCATTGAGGAAGATGCTCCCAACAATCCGGCCGTCGCTTTCCGCCACCAAGCCGTGCGCTATCGGATCCTGGAGCTTGCCGTTCATCATGGCAGTCGAGAAGTCAAGCGAAGGCTGCTCCGGCGGGAAGTTATGGGCCGCGGCAACAGTCTGGTGCGCGTCGAAAGCCACGCCCGCGCAAGCCTCAATGTCCGAGGGTGTCAGCGGCCTAATGGTGAGATTCATACGGCAACGTCCAACGGCTGCGGGCGCAGCGCAGCCAGCGCCGCCGCCGCTGCCTGCACGTGCTCCAGGTTTAAATCAAGTTCTTGCCGGCGACACGAGTCAAAGTTTGCCGCCGTCCGTCTTCAAGGCCGCTCTGTCTACGTGGGGCACTGCAGCTGTACGTTCCCGGAAATGCGATGCGGCCCTTACATGACTGCCGCAAAATCCTCGCGTGCAGATCCGTCCGGTATTGGGGAATTGAACGCGCAGTAGCTCACGTAATCGAAGCTGTCGAAGCGGCCTGCCAGTGACGCGACCTGAGGTCTGCTAAGAGGCCGGTCGCGACCAGCCTGGCGATCGAGGCCAGCAGGACTGCGATGGCCAACGCGCTGTGGATCGTGCTGCCGATGGCAGTGTCGACGTGCAACGAGCTTCAGCTGTCCGTTGTTGGGATAAGCAAGCGTGCGCTGGCCATCGAGCTTCAGCTCAGCCGCCCAGGATGCCTCATCCTCCGGGAGATCGGCGATCTTGTGGGCAAGCATGGACTTGAGTCCCATGGGCAGGTCTTCGGCGATGAGCTCGCCGGAAAGGTCGTCAGACATAGGTCACCGCCGCTAGGCAGTAGCGAAGATCATGATGCATTTGGCGGATCGCCGAAGCAAGCGCAGCGAAGCGGTGTCCTTCATTCACAGATTCGGCCTGGATGTCGATTTCGGCGCCCGCCGTTCGACGTCCTAAGTGAAAGCCCAAACAATGGAGTCAACCGTGATGCAAACCCCTTCCTCCCGCTGGCTGAGCCTGGCAATCCTGTGCGTGGGTGTGCTGATGATCGTGCTGGATCGGACCATCGTTAACGTCGCCCTGCCATCCATCCAGGCGGACCTCGGTTTCTCCCAGTCAGGCCTCGCCTGGGTCGTGAACGCCTATTTGGTGGCCTTTGGCGGCCTGCTGTTGCTGGCCGGCCGCATGGGTGACTTACTCGGCCGGCGCAACGTCTTCCTGGCCGGCTTGGCCGTGTTCACCGTCGCGTCCCTCATATGTGGCGTATCCACGAACCAGGCCATGCTGGTCGGCGCTTGCTTCGTGCAAGGCCTCGGCGGCGCGGCCACGACGGCGGTCGTGCTGGGGATGATCGTGACGATGTTCGACCAGCCCGCGGCCCAGGCGAAGGCCATGGGCGTGTACAGCTTCGTGGCCGCGGCCGGCGGCACCATCGGCCTGCTGCTCGGTGGCGTCCTGACCCAGGCCCTGAACTGGCACTGGATCTTCTTCGTGAACGTGCCCATCGGTCTCATCACCGCGCTCCTTGCCCTGCGGTTAGTCGAGCGCGACCAGGGCCTTGGCCTCGCCCGTGGCGCCGACGGCTTAGGCGCGGTGCTGGTCACGGGCGCCCTGATGTTGGGCGTGTACACCATCGTCGACTCGGCCAAGCTGGGCTCGACCGCTACCACCGTCCTCGCGCTCGTCGCGGTTGCCTTGCTGGCCGGCTTCCTGGTGCGTCAGTCGATGGCGGCGAACCCGCTGATGCCGCTGACCATCTTCAGGTCGCCAACGCTATCCGGCGCCAACGCCATCCAGGCGCTGACCGTCGCGGGCATGATCTCGATGCTGTTCCTCAGCTCCCTCTATCTTGAGCAGGTGCTGCGGTTTACGCCGCTCCAGCTGGGGCTGTCCTTCCTGCCAGCCTTCCCTGACCATCGCCGCGCTATCGCTGTGGCTGGCGCCCCGGCTGAACGTCCGCTTTGGCCCACGCAGCGTGCTGCTGGCCGGCCTGACGCTGGCGTTCGTCGGCCTGGTGCTGATGGCCCGTGCACCCGTGGATGGCCAGTACCTGACCGATGTCCTGCCGGCCATGGCCTTCATTGGAGTGGGCATCGGGATCATGTTCCCGGCGCTGGTGACACTGGCTATGGCCGGCGTCGCGCCGGAGGACTCCGGCCTGGCTTCGGGTCTAGTCAACACCAGCGCCCAGGTCGGCGGCGCGCTCGGCCTGGCCATTCTGGCAACCATCGCAGCGGTCCGTTCGGCCGGTCTGCAGGCCGGCGGGCTTCAGCCGGCTGAGGCCCTCGCCGGCGGCTTCGACCTCGCCTTCGCCGTCGCTGCCGCCCTCTTCGCGGTGGCTATCCTCATCACGGTGACAGTTGTTCGCGACTCGGCCTCGGACGCTTGCAGTGTCCCGGCCGAGCTGCCCACGGCCCAAGCGGCTTGAGAGCTTCTACACCACAGGAGGTCGCAGTGTCTGCTTCAGTGCTCTACATGTCCATGTCCCTCGACGGGTACATCGCGGGTCCGAACGACGAACCGGGCAACCCCGGCGGCGATGGCTTCATGCGGCTGCACGAGTGGTTCGTCACCCCGCACGGTGAGTTCTTCCGGCCGTCCGGGCCGGCCGGAGAGTTGGTGGATGAGCTGAACGCGACCGGCGCGGTGCTGGCGGGTCGGCATACGGTGGAGCAAGCCGATCACTGGAAAGGTGATCATCACGGTGTCCCGATCTTCGTCCCCAGCCATCGACCACCCGGTCCGTCGGTCGCAAACTATCCGTTGGTGACGTAGGTGCTCGACGGGATTGAGAGCGCGATGGCACAGGCCAAGGCGGCGGCCGGGGTCCGGGACGTGTTGGTGCATGGCGCGTATACCGCGCAGAGGCCGCTCGAGGCCGGGGTGCTGGACGAGTTGCAGATCCATCAGATCCCAGTGCTGTTCGGCAGTGGCCGCCGGCTGTTCGACATTTTGCCGTCGCGCATCGAGTTGGAGATCGTTCGGGTGATCGACACACCAGACGCCACCCACATCCGCTATCGCGTTCGTCGCTGAGCCGGTCGACCAGTGGCGCGGGTTAGCAGGTAGAGTGACGCCGTAACGGCTGCAGGCACGGTCCGTGTCGAGACCGCCGGGCACGAGATTGCCGTCACGAGCGCAAGCAACGCCCCATCTGACTGTCGGACCCGACCGGGCCTGGCCGGCTGCCAGGTTGGACGACAATCGGCTTCAGGCGGCCACCCTCGCCGGGCGAGGCGGCTCGGTTCGACTCACCTCAGGCAACGTGGCCACGGTGATAGCGACAGACACGATGGCCCCGGGCACCAAACTCGGTAGCGTCGTCATTCCTGGGGGCGGCGTGTTCTCTCGCCGGTACGCGGTGCGAGTGACGACGGCCGGCACCCCGGAGCGCATGTTGGTCGAACTTGGATTTGGCGGTGGCCAGGGACGCGTCACTGGAATGACGCCGTGCGTGGCAGAGTTTGTACTGCCGGAAGCGGTACGCCTCAGAATGACGAACGCGGGAATTAATTCCAATGATGTTCTAGCGGATGTGACCCGCGATCCTCGGTCACCACAGGTCATCACCATGGAAATCCTGGATCTTGGACCCTCGTCCGATCCCGCGGTTGTCCCCACGCCGAAGCCTTCTTCCCCTGGAGCGCCTCCTTAGGTCGCGCCATCAGTGAAGGGGTACATGCGGGAGAGGCAGTTCGTAGCCAGCGAACGAGGGGCGCCGCTGAACCGAATGGCTAGAGGGTGCCGCCGGCTCCGCCGCTGCTGGGGGGTTGGGGTCAGGCGTTGGTCGCCAGACTAGACGCCACCCACAGGGATGCCGCTGCCTCCGCCGCTGCTGGGTGTCGGGGTTGGGGTGACGAGCGCGCCGCCGTGCGCGGCGAAGCTCACGCACTCACCGGTGTTGCCGAACGTGCTGCCGTCAGGCTCCACGAATTGCGCGTAGGCACCCTGCTGGCAAGCATGCGCGGCATCGGAGTTGCCTCCATCGGCGGCGGCCGAGCCAGTTCAGGCCACAAGTGCGACCAGTGCTGCCCCAGCCGCTATCCACGAGAATCGTCGTTTCATCTAACTCACCTTTGTGTCATTTTGGCACCGGCGCCGGCACCATGGGTGCGCTGTCCGGAAGCATGCCGAACCGTATCGCGGCTTTCGCCGACAGGTAAGCGATTGACCCAGAGGTCTCGTTGCTTCGGACCTCTCCTCGCCCACGTGCGTGAGACCGTGCTTGCGAGCTCGCTCCTGCTCTTGGAGGGGCAGCACCACCCGGCGCTCGATCAGGTTCTTGAGCTTGGTCATCGTCGCCAGGCCATCCCACGCCTGAGAATCTGGCCAGGTGCCGAGAGAGGTTTCCAGGTTCGTCCTGGCAGTGCGCTTTCGCGACATGAGGCTCCGTTCCTAGCGCGCGGCGGCTGGATCACTCAGCAGACCTTACCGCTAAACTGGGCCGCGCCTCTCTTTGGGGATTTTGGCACCAGATGGTAGGAATAGGCATGCGTCCCGACGATCCCCCTGGCCATTGCCGGCGCTACTGCCATTCGCACCGGCTCTGGCGGCGCTGGAGCGCCTACTGGCCGAGAACCCCGGGCTCGCCAACGTCCAAATCGAGGGCCGCAAAGGCGGGTACCGGACGCCCCTGCATGTGGTGGCGGACTGGCCCGGCTACTTCCCCAACGGCCCGGCGGTGGTCAAGCTCCTGATTGCGGCCGGCGCAGACCCCAACGGTGGAACTGAAGGGTTCGGTCGGCAGGACACGCCGCTGCACTGGGCCGCCAGCAGCGACGATGTGGATGTGGCCGAGGCGCTAATCGACGGCGGCGCGGATATTGAGGCGCCGGGTGGCTCCATCGCCGGCGGCACCCCGCTGGAGAACGCGGTGGGCTATGGCTGCTGGCGTGTGGCCCGTCTTCTGGTGTCGCGCAGCGCCGAAGTGGACAAGCTGTGGCAGGCCGCTGCGCTGGGGATGCTGCCGCGCGTCGACACGCTGCTCCTTGGCGCGAGCCCCGCGGACGTGAACCAGGCGTTTTGGCATGCCTGCAGCGGCGGCCAGCGCCGCGCCGCTGAACTCCTGCTGGCGCGCGGCGCCGACCTCAACTGGGTGCCCAAGTACGCAAAGGGCACCCCGCTCGATGCCGCCAGCAGCACCGACACGGGACGGCAAGGCCTCGTCGATTGGATGCGTGAGCAGGGCGCCCGATCGGCCGGCGCGTAGCGGGGCCAGTTAGCCAGCCAACTCATTCAGGCTTCCCATTACTCACCAGCTCCGCCGGTGCTGCCGTGACTAAGTGGTGCGAACCACTGCTTCGAGCGGCTTGCACGCCCGGCTCATGACGATGTCGCCAGGACCGACGGCGCGCGACCATCACCAGGCGCCGCCGAGAGCGGCGTCATCAGACGCAGCATCAAACCGTTGTCACCAGCATGAATAGCCTCGGGTGACGAGTAACGAGCGCGCAGGTCAGCACCGTCAAAACTGGCGGCTTCACCAGCGCGTTGCATCTGATCACTTACGACATACCGTGGTGGAAGGTGTGGGAAGAGCATCATGCGGACTTGCTCGACCGTCTCGCGCGGCTCCAGAACT
>DAIUFO010000235.1:0-6187 GCA_036844545.1 Chloroflexota bacterium | reverse complement strand
ATTTAGAAGAGAACAAACGCCTTTCGCAAGTCCCTCTAAAAGAGCCGCACCCAAATAATTACTGCTGGTGAACATTGTCATCAACTCCGCGAATCTCCCAACTGTGAGTTACATCTAACCCGCTTCGCGAGGTTCTGTCAAAATTCGCAACCATTCACGGTGTTGCCGGGCAGCAGCATCCACTGCTCTAGGACCCTAATCCCTCGCGCCAGCTGGCGTGGGATTCGGTTGCTGCCCGAGAACTTCACGCGGGCGCCCTTGGAAGTGGGGTGGAGTCCCTCCGCCGCGAGCAGCACGCCGGCTTTCACCAGCTGCTCGTTGTACTTCCCCATCTCGGCGATGGCTTCGGTGCTGGGAAGCATGCCCCCGGTCTGGAGGGAATTCCCCAAAATCAGTCCCAGACGACGAGGCCGGCACCTGACTCCTCGCAGGGTGCGATAGTATTGCGCCACTCCAGCGCCGGTAGAGGAAACAACCCATAGCAAACCAGCCAGTCGACGACAAGCATCCATCGCGAGAACTCGGTCAGAGGGCCGTCTCGTGAGCTCCTCCGAAACCATCGACGCTGTTACCCAATTCGAGCACCTGTCCATGGCCGTGCAGATATCGGACGTATCTGTGCCCGAAGTTGTTCTTCCTGAGGACCGATCTGGCTATCTCGACGACATGCAGTTCCACTACCTGGACTGGGGCGATCCGGGGAATCGGGCGGTGCTGTTCCTCCATGGCGCACGACTCTCGGCGCATACATGGGACGTCGTCTGCCTGGCCTTGCGCAAGCGCTATCGATGTCTGGCCCTGGACGCCCGAGGGCATGGCGACTCCGACTGGGCGCCAGAGGACAGGTACGATGCCGAGGCCCACGTTTCCGACGTCGAACGTCTCGTCGAGCACCTCCGGCTGGACCAGTTCGTTCTGGTTGGCCATTCCATGGGAGGTGGGACTGCTCTGGCCTTTGCTGGCCGGCACGCTGCCGAGCTGAAGGCACTGATCATCATCGATACCGGGCCGGCCGAGCGGGCCGGCGTCGTGCGCCCCGGCGTGCAGCGTATGCACGACTTCGTCAACGGCCCTGCCGAATTCGACACGCTCGAAGAAGCGGTTGAGCGTGCGCTGGCCTTCAATCCCGCTCGGGACCGCCGCCTCCTCCGCCGTAGCCTGCTCAACAACATGCGCCGGCTGCCCAGCGGCCGATGGATCTGGAAATACCACCGCGAGGGACTAGGCCGGCGGAGCCCTGAGCAGATGGAAGCCCGCCGTCAGGCTTTGGTGGCGGCTATCCCGCATGTTCATTGCCCCACACTGGTCCTACGCGGCGCCATCAGCGACATGTTCACCGATGATGACGCCGAGCGCCTCGCCACACACCTTCCCGATGGCAGGTGGCAGCAGATCCCAAACGCCGGCCACACGATACAGGGCGACAACCCCAAGGGCCTGCTGGACGCCCTCGAGCCCTTTCTGGTGCAAGTCGGCGCGTAGTCGCGGCGCGGCGCTCTCGCGGTCTTACTTCCGTGTCGCGGCCAGCGCGGCGGCCTTTTCCTGATCCCGGCGGCGGCAGCGCTCCCAGAGGTCGATGGCCAGCTTGGCCCGTTCGTCGACGGGCACGTCGATCATCTGGCCGCCGGGGAACGGCACCGCCGCCGTCCCGCGAGCTACGCCCGCGGCGAATGTTTTGCGCACCTCGCGGTAGTAGGAAATCTGCTCGTCGGTCGGCGTGAACGTCCGGTTGCACGGCTCTACCCAGGACGGGAAAACGCACAGCGCGCCCTTGAAGCCCGTGTTGCGCGCCTCATACGCCACGCGTAGGAACTCTTCTTCAGATACGTCCCGGGGACGCTCGCCAAGCGGATGGCCTATGCCGATAGGCAGCCGGGTGACGGCCAGCGTTTCGACAATCAGGCGGCCACGGCTGAAAGTGAGGGCATCGAAGTCATCGGACGGGGTGATCCGCAGCGATTGGCACAGCCGTGTTTCATCCAAGGCGGTTGCTGAGATGCGGGGACTGGCCGCCAGGAGGTCGCGCAGGTTCCAGACGCCCTTGGCGGTCCCGAGGAGCAGAAAGATCTCCAGACTGCCTAAGGGGAGGCCCTCGACGCGCTCCCGCTCGCAGAGCGCGGCATCAATCTCCTGCACCTCAGCGGCCGACTCCACGTTGGGCAGCATGATGCCGGTGAGCCCGGGCACGACGGCGGCGGTGATGTCCGCGTAGGCAAGCGCGCGAGTGATACGCACGAACACTTCGGCGCCGCCACGACGAGCCATGGCGACGGCTTCGCGTGCCAGCGACCTGGCCGTCTGCCGTTCGGGATCAGGCACCGTGTCGGCAATGTCGAGGACCACGGCATCCGCGTTATGGCTCCACGATCTCGCAACAGCGTCGCGGTCGAGCATCGGCACCACGAGCACCGAGCGACGAACGAGATTCGGAACAGGCAGCATGGGCTACTGTCCTTCCCTGGCCTGGGCTTCGGCGACCATGCGTTCCTTCAAGGCATCCTTGGCGGCGCAGGCGGTGGCCCAATCGATGAGCTCTTCGGCCCGGGCCGCTTCGTAGCGGTCGACGATCCTGCCATCCAGCGCGCCCTCCGCCTCGCCCCGGTCCTCCAGCTGAGCCCAGAACGCCAGCACGCGCCGGGCCTCCTCCACCTCCTGGGCCGGCGGTGTCATGCCGCGCGTGGAGGGCTCGACCACAGCGGGGTGCAGACCGGAGCCCTTACGGCCACCCAGCTTGCGCGTGGCCTCAGCTTGCGCGTAGGCATGGCCGGCATCGCTCACACTGCCGGAGGTGTCCGGCAGCCGAGCGACCACACTGAAGCCCTTGTCCTTCGCGCGAGCGAGCAGGCTGCCATTGCTCCGCGCGTACCACAGCGGATCCAGCCCCGTGAACATCTCGACGCCAAGGCTCAACGAGTAGTCGTAGTTGCCGCCGCCGTAGTAGCCCTTGATGCGCGGGCTGGCTCCGATCAAGTCGTCGTCCACCACGGTCGCGTACACCATATCGGGCGCGTACTGGAGATTGATCGTGCCTGGCCGGATGCCCCGCTCACGCTCCATCTGCGTAATGCAGGCCTCCATCAGCTCGATCTGGTCGACCCTGAGCGTATGTCCCATGTTCAAGGAGACTATTCCGGGCCAGGCCGCCGCTTTCACGTCGGCCACGATGCAGGCCATGTTGATGCGGACCTCGACGTCGCCACCGCCCCTCGAGACGTTGGGAATTGCATCACGGATCAGGCCGCGGGCACGCGCCTTCTGGGACTGAGGCACGGAGTCTTCGAGGTCCAGCTGAAAGCCGTCGCAGCCGCGTGTCCAAGCCTTGTCGACAAAGCGCGGATTGTTGACCGGCATGGTCAAGCCGGAGCGATGGACCCTCCGTTTGGGCGGCATGCGGATCTCCTCCTCAGTCAGCCATGTACTCTGTTGCGATCGGCTCCAACCCCAGGGCGCGGGCAACCAGCTCGCACTCGGAGCGGGCATACAGCAGCGCGCTGCCCTCCGGCGCGGACTCCACATCTAAATGGAGATAGAGCTTGGGCCCCGGGCCAAAGGCGTGAATCCGGGGACTGCTGGAGGCGATGTCATAGGCGTCGATAACGCCGCGGGCGGTCTCGATGAATGGCTGGATGGCGATCGTCCCCGGACGGATGCCCCGCAGCCGTTCGAACCGTCCGATCAGCGCGTCGGCACGCTGTACCATGTCCGCTGATTCGGCGCCGGGACAGCAGACCGCGGACAATCCGGGCCAGACTACGGCGGCGATATCGGCTTCAGGCGTGGCAAGGGTGATCCGAACGCTCGCCCCGGTCACCGCTGGGCTGCCCCGAGGGCGTCGTGAGCCTGCTCGACGGCACTGCCCTTGAAACTGTCCCGAGCGGCACACTCCTCGGCCCAGTCGATCAGCCCCTGCGCTCCCTCAGCACTGGCCAGGTCTACCAGGACGCCGCCAGCTTCGCCGTAGGCCTTCCCGGCGGCTCGGGCCTGGGCAAAGGCCTGAACGAGCTGCTCCGCGTCGCGCACCTCTCGCGGCGACGGAGTGAAGCCTTGATTTATGGCCGGCGCCTGATCGGGCTCGACGCACAGCGCGCCTTTGAAGCCGGCCAACCTGCCTCGGCGGGCTGCCTCCAGCGAATCTTCTGGGGATGCCCGCAGCCCTCGCGAACTGCCCTCCCACCAGCCTCCGATAGGGCTGACGCCGGCAGTGTTGGCCACGAGGATCAAACGCTGCATCAGGAAGGGCAGCAAATGCAGGTCGCCCTTGGGTTCAGGACGCAGGTCCATGACGAGATCCGCCCGGCCGAGACTGACCGACTTCACACGCGGGTTGCCGGCAATGAGATCGCGGGCGTTGTAATTGCCCTTGGCGTTTTCCAACGCCAAGTGAATCTCCAGCGAGTTGTCCACGGTGCGCGGCTCGTCGTACTCGTTGACCTCTCCGATCAAGCCCGCCTGCATCACGCCACGCTCAGCCTCAAAATAGGCCAGCGTCGCCTCCGCCTCCCGGACCTGCTCCATCGAGGTCGCCTTGGGCAGGATGATGCCCTGCAAACCTCGCCACACCGAAGCTTCCAGGTCGGCATACAACAGCTCCGCATCACAGCGCACAAAGACTTCGGCGCCACCTTTGCGAGCGTGATCGATGCCGTTCTGAATGTTGGCGCGCGCCTCATACTTGCGCTGATCGTGGACCAAGTCCTCCAGGTCCAGTACGACGACGTCGGCTCCGAAAGTCCAAGACTGCTCTATGAGGTCGGACCCAGTGCCGGGGATCATCAACCAAGAACGTCTTACCGATTGGCCGGGCATAGTTAAGCCGCGACTGGCGAACGCTCCTGAGAATTCTCACTCAGGGGCAGGTTAAGCCCGAGGGCCTTGATGGCGTTGTTACGGCAGACCTTGCGCTTCACGTCAGCTGACACGCCCTCGAAGTTTCGTTGGACCGTGTCCTGTGAATACGGCCAGGTAGTGACCCCGTGCGGGAAGTCGCTGGCCCATAGGTAATTGTCCTCGCCAAAGACTGGCGTCGTCAACACGCCCGACCGATCGTCCTGGAAGGTGAAAAACACGTTGCGCTTCATGTACTCGCTGGGCAGCGACTTATTGAGGTTGCGCTCCGCATCGTAGGTGGAGGCGCGGCCCCATTCGTAGTCGACCTGCTGGTACACATGGCCCACCCAGCCAACGTCGAACTCGGCCAGGAGCACTTTCAAGTTCGGATGGCGGTCGAACACGCCCGAGAACACCAAATGCCCCATGAATTGCTCCGCGATGGCGTGGCGCATACCGTAGCCCATGCTCACCGTGCGCGGGTCGGTCTGGCGCGGGCCTTCGAAATGCTTGCGCTGCTCACCCTGGACCGAGCTGGTGTGGATGGCCAGCACCATGCCGACTTCCTCGGCGGCTGCCCACATGGGCTCGTATTTGTCTTCGTAATAGCCGCTGTCCTTGATGCCGCTGGCGATCTGCGCCAGCTTGAATCCCAGCTTGGCGTACTCGTGGATATCCTCGACGGTCTTATCGATGTCGAGAATGCTCAGCAGCGGCATGCCGACGAGGCGCTTCGGGTTGTGGCTGCAGAAATCGTGCAGCCAGGCATTGTAGGAGCGCAGGATGGCGCGCTGGAACTTGGCGTCTGTAAGCCCATAGAAGAAACGCGCCGGGCTGGCGAACAGCACCTCGGCCTCAACGCCATCTTTATCCTGCGCCGCGAGGCGGGCAGAGGGCTCCCAGCCGGCAGGATAGTCCTCCATCGTGTACTTGTCGTTGAAGTCGATGGTTTCTTGCCACTTGGAAAGATCCATCGAGCTGATGCCACCGGGCTTGGAGGCGACGATACCGATGGAAAAGTGGGACACGCCCATGGGCGCCAGGCCTTCCGTGATCAGCCATAAGCCGGGCGGCACGCCGGGCGGGTTCTTCACAACCTTCGGGGCCCGGTCCCCGTATTCCTTCTGAACGCGCTCCCAAGCAGCCGGCGGCTCGTTAACGTGACTATCCGCGGATATGAGCTTGAAATCAGCCAAGCGTGGTGCCTCCTTCGAAAGTACAACAGACAGGTAGGGATGTGTCCCGCTTTTGCGGGCAAATCGTACTGATTCCGAAAAACGTTGTCAAACCAGGACTGACGTTCTAACGGCCGGAGATGACGCCCATGCCGCCGGCGCGTTCGATCCGAACGCCATACGGC
>DAIUFO010000234.1:0-6190 GCA_036844545.1 Chloroflexota bacterium | reverse complement strand
CGCTCGACCACGTGCCCGAGCGGTTGACTATCATCGGCGGCGGCGTGATCGGCGTCGAGTTCGGCTGCATGTTCGCCAACCTGGGCTCGCAGGTCACCATCGTGGAGATGTTGCCCAGCATCATCGCCATGGAGGACGCCGACGTCGTTAAGGCGCTCGATGCCGACCTCAAGAAGCTGGGCATCACCATCCTGGTGAATACCAAACTGAAGGAGATCAAAGGCCAGACGGCCGTCGTCGAAGGCCCCGATGGCGAGAAGGACATTGAGGGCGACGCCATCCTGGTGGCTACCGGCCGCTCGCCCAATACGCGCGACCTGGGGCTGGACAAGATTGGCGTGGAGCTGAACCGCGGCTGGATCAGGGTGGATGACGACATGCGCACGAACGTCGAGCGCATCTACGCCGTGGGCGACGTGAACGGACGCAGCCTGCTGGCCCACGCCGGCTTCGCCCAGGGGATTCGGGCGGCCGAGGTCATCGCCGGCCACAAGTCGGCGCAGGACGTGAAGCTGGTGCCGCGCTGCATCTACACCATCCCCGAGATCGCCGCCGTGGGCATGACCGAGAAGGAAGCCGGCGACAGCCACCCCAATCTCAAGGTCGGCCGCTTCCCGTTCGCGGCCAATGGCAAGGCCCAGTGTGTCGGTGAGGCTACCGGTTTCGTCAAGATAGTGGCCGACGCGGAGTACGGCGAGATCCTGGGCGTCCACATCTACGGCCACGAAGCGAGCTCGCTGATCATGGAAGGCACGCTGGCGATGCGCCTGGAGGCGGCTGTGGAAGACGTGTTCACGACCATTCACCCGCACCCCACGCTGACCGAGTCGATGGGTGAGGCGGCGCTGGCCGTGGAAGGCATGGCGCTGCACTGGCCTAAGGCGGTTCCCTCGCCCGCCGCGGCGGGCGAGGGCCAGCATTCGAGCAGTGAGTAGCGGGAGATGAGAGACGGGGCTCTCAAATGTCCCCTCTCCCGCCGCGGCGGGAGAGGGCTAGGGTGAGGGAAACCACTAAACCGTCCTCTCTCATCGCAATGGGAGAGGAACAGGTTTCCGACCGCAAGGCCGAGCACATCAACATTGCCTCGACTCAGGCGGTCGAACCCGGCATGTCGGCCTCGTGGAACGACGTCGCGCTGGTCCACAACTGCCTGCCCGAGATCGACTTGGACGAAGTGGACCTGTCGGTCGAGTTCCTCGGCCGCCGATTGGCTGCGCCGCTGGTGATCTCGTCGATGACGGGTGGACACGAGCTGGCGAGGTCCATCAACTCGGTGCTGGCCCACGTCGCCGAGCGCTTCGGCCTGGCCATGGGCGTGGGCAGCCAGCGTGCGTACCTGAAAGACCGCGCGCTAGCTGGGACGTATACGGTGGTACGCGAGACGGCGCCGAACGCGTACATCATCGGCAATGTGGGCGCGCCGCAGCTCATCTCTCAAGGCGACGCCGCGCCGCTGTCGCTGGACCAGGTTAAGCAGCTGGTGGAGCTGATCCGGGCCGATGCGCTGGCGGTTCACCTGAACTACCTGCAGGAGATGATTCAGCCCGAAGGCGACACGCGTGCCCGCGGCGTGTTGGCGGCGATTCGGCGCGTCGTGGATGGCGTGGGGGCGCCGGTCATCGCCAAGGAGACGGGCGCCGGCATCGCGCCCGCACAGGCGGCTTGTCTGGCACAGGCGGGGGTGCGGGCTCTGGACGTGGGCGGCTTGGGCGGCACCAGCTTCGCCATCGTGGAGGCGCAGCGGGCTCGCCTGCGCGATCGCCAGGCCAAGGCGGAGCTGGGAGAGCTGTTCGGCGCCTGGGGTATCCCCACCATGGCGGCTATTCCGCTGGCCTGCCAGGCCGGGCTGCCGGTCATCGGCAGCGGGGGCATCCGCTCCGGCCTGGACGCGGCCCGCGCCCTTGCTCTGGGCGCCACCTTGGTCGGCGTCGCCCGCCCGCTGCTCGTCGTCGCCCAGCAGGGCGTCGACGCCACCGCCGCCTGGGTGGAGCGCTTCCTTGATGAGCTGCGCACCGCGCTGTTCCTCACGGGTTCCCGCACCCCGGGCGACCTCCGCGGCAAAGCCGTCCTCCTGGGGCGCACCCGCGAATGGGTGGACGGGCTCAGCAGACTACAATAGTCAATGTGACTACTCTGACTAAAACGAGCTGGCCCGTAGCGGAGGCGAAGGCTCGCTTGAGTGAAGTCATCGAGCGAGCGCTAACCGACGGCCCGCAGTCAATCACGCGCCACGGCCGGGACGCCGTTGTTGTTGTGTCCAAGAACGAATGGGACGCACGCACACGGCGCAAGGGCACACTGCTCGAGTTTCTAAAGTCGACCCATTTCGGTGATCCCGACCTTGACCTGGAGCGGCGGAAGGACCTGCCGCGTGATATCGATCTTTGAGTCTGCTGCTCGACACCAACGTTCTTTCCGAGCCAAGCAAGCGAGCTCCCGATGCTCGAGTGCTGTCCTGGCTGGAGCAGCTGGTCGAGGAGGAGGCGTTTGTGAGCGTCATCTCAATCGCGGAGCTTCGTCGGGGGATAGAGCGCCTTCCGGTGGGGCGCCGGAAGGAATCTTTGGCACGCGAGCTTGAGGACTTGAGGCAAACCTTCGTTGGGCGTCTGCTTCCGGTAAACGAGGATGTCGCCCAAACCTGGGGTGTCATGACCGCCCAGCAGCAAGCACGTGGGTTCGAGTTCAGCGTCATGGATGGGTTCCTGGCCGCCACCGCGAAGGTGCACGGCCTTACGCTGGTGACGCGCAACGTTAGGGATTCCCGATGCTCGGGATCGACTTGCTGAACCCCTGGTCTGCCTTGCCCTGATGTTATAGTTTCCGTTCGTGCGCTACGCAGTCATTAAAACGGGCGGCAAGCAGTACACCGTGTCTGCTGGACAGGTGCTCGAGGTCGAAAAGCTCGACGTCGAGGCCGGCAGCGTGATCGAGCTCAGCGAAGTGCTGATGGTGTCCGACGAGGGCACCGTCAAAACCGGCAGGCCCGTCGTCGAAGGCGCTCGGGTGGTGGCTCGCGTGCTGGCCCAGGACCGCGACAAGAAGATCGTGGTCTTCAAGTACAAGCCCAAGAAGCGCTACCGGCGCAAGACTGGCCATCGCCAGTCCATCACCCGGTTAGCCATCAAGGAGATCACCCTCTAATGGCCCATAAGAAGGGTGGCGGCAGCACCAAGAACGGCCGCGACAGCAAGCCGAAGATGCTGGGCGTCAAGCGCTACGACGGCGAAGTGGTGCTGCCCGGCGGCATCATCGTCCGCCAGCGCGGCACCAAGATCAAGCCCGGCAACAACGTTGGCCTGGGCCGCGACCACACGCTGTTTGCGCTCGTCGCCGGCAAGGTGAAGTTCGAGCACTACCATCGCGACCAGAAGCGCGTCAGCGTCTACTCGCCCGAAGCCGCTCCCGTCGCTAGCTGACCCCACTCCCGGCTCATCGCCCCAGCCCGTAGCCGAGCACTTCTCGTGCGCTGCTTGCTATGCTGGGCGTGTGCCACTGACCGCGTGGACCCGCACCCTGGTGGTGTCGGCCACGATCATCCTCATCGGCATCATCATCTTCAGCGCTGTCTGGCTGCTGAGCTGGATCAGCAACCTTGTGTTGCTGCTGCTGTTGTCAGGCCTGATGACTGTCGTCCTGATGCCGTTTGTGGACTGGCTGGAGCGGCTCAAGCCCTTGCCCCGGCCCGTGGCCGTGCTGATCGCCTACCTGTGCGTGCTGATCGTTCTTGGTGGCATCCTGTACCTGGTGGTGCCACCGCTCATCGACCAAGCAAATCAGTTGGTGAGAGGCCTTCCGGGCTTCGTGCAACAGCTCACGAGTCCCGGCTCACCGTTGACCGACGCCATGGAACGCTTCGGTATTACTCCAAGCGGCGGCGCGGGTAGTTTGGGCGCGCAGGTCCAACAGGTAGCCACGGCCATCCTGGCCAACATCGCCACCCTGGTGCGAGACGTCACCACGGTGACGGTTGGCGTCATCGTGGTGCTGGTGGTGTCGTTCTACATGCTCAACGAAGGCCACGAGTTCCGGTCCAAGCTCGACAAATTCGTGCCGGTCGAGCACCGCGGCAAGTTCGAGTTTCTGCAGGAATCGGTGGTGAACGCCGTTGGCGGCTTCGTTCGGGCGCAGCTCACGATGGCGCTCATGGTGGGCGTGCTGGCGGGTTTCTCAGCCTGGATTGTCGGCATCCGCTTCCCGCTGATCATCGGCGTCCTGGCTGGGCTGTTCGAGCTGATCCCGTTCTTTGGCCCTACCCTGGGCGCCGTCCCCGCCATCCTGATCGCCATCTTTCAGGGGTCGTGGATCAGGCTGGCGCTGATCGTGGGAGCATTCATCATCATCCAGCAGCTGGAGAGCAACATCATCGGGCCGCGCATTATGGCCCATGGTGTGGGCCTCCACCCCCTCGTAGTCATCGTGGTGGTGCTGATTGGCATCGAGGCGGCCGGCATTTGGGGGGCGCTGTTCGCGGTGCCCGCGGCGGCCATAGCCGTGGCCATCGGCAGGCGGCTGTACCAGCTGAACCAGGAACGCCCGAGGCGAATGGTCAGCTGACTTTGGCGAGGGGTCGTGGCACAGCCCTTGCTTTCCAGAGCGCCACAAGGAGGTAAGCAGTCAATGAGCCAAGTCAACGTCAATCCCCCTACTGGACCGGGCTATCGTGACGAGGGAGGGGCCACGGCCGCCGCCGGCATCAACCTCATGGCAGTCGTTCTTATCATCGCCGTCATCATGGCGATCGCGGTTGTCGCCTGGGGCGCCACCGGCGGCAACTGGTTCGGCACCACGACCACGGGACCTGCTGGCGGGAACACCACTATTAACGTCTCGGCTCCGGCCGGGGTGCCGGCCAACCCCGCGCCTGTGCTGTCGCCAGCGCCCGCGCCCAGCCGCTAGGGTAGTTCCTCTCCCACCGCGGTGGGAGAGGTTAGGTGAGGGCACCCACCCGCATGTGCAAGCCGCCTCGACGGCGGCGACACCCTCACCTGGCCTCTCCCGCTCGCGGGAGAGGAACAATTTTTCTGTGGCTACTCCGCCGGTTCGATCGTGACCGTGAGCTTGTAGCCCTCCAGCCTCTCCCGATACAGCTCCGCCTGCTCTTTGCGGCAGGTGGCCACAATGGCATTGCCGTTGTTGTGGACGATGTCGGCCAGCTCGTAGCCGCGCTTCATCGACACGCCGACCACCTTGTTCAGCGCACGAGCCACATCGTCGAACGTGTGCACGTCGTCGTTGTGGAGGATGACGTTATAC
Source organism: Chloroflexota bacterium (assembly GCA_036844545.1). Taxonomy (GTDB): domain Bacteria; phylum Chloroflexota; class JAJPGV01; order JAJPGV01; family JAJPGV01; genus DATGVV01. Next base: position 937 of record DAIUFO010000234.1, on the reverse strand, counting down.
GGCGGCAGCAGTTTCTGCAACAGCTCCCGGTTGAGCTCGAGGTCGGGAACCGTCGTCGTATCAGGCGGCATATGTCGATTGTGCCGTGAACCGCGTGAGAGTCAAGGGGACTATTTGGCGTCGTGAAAGATGATGCCCAGGGTGTAGCGCTCCCCGGAGAAAAGGCGACTGACGCCGTGTCGCATGTTGACGCGGTGGTAGCCCCGCGTGCCTTGCACTGGCCGGTAGCGTGTAGCGAAGATGACTGCCTCGCCCAGCTGCAGGCTGATGGCTTGCCCTCGCGATTGTGCCCGTGGCCGCTGCTCGATCAGCAGAAACTCGCCGCCGGTGTAGTCCGCGCCGAGCTCGCTCAAAGCGAAAGTGAGCTGGATGGGAAAGGCCACCTCGCCGTAGAGGTCCTGGTGCAGGCAGTTGTAATCGCCGGCGCCGTAGCGCAGCAGCAGCGGCGTTGGCCTCGACTGGCCGTGCTTGGCGCAGACGTCAAGAAACGCTTGGAGATCCGGCGGGTAGGACGTTGCCCCGAGGCGCTCCGCCCAGCGGCTGGCCACAGGCGCCAGGTGCGGATAGAAGCCGGACCGAAGTTGCTCGATAAGTGGGGGCAGCGGTCGGTCGAAATATTTGTACTCGCCCGACCCGAAGTTGTAGCGGGCCATGTCAATGCGGCTGCGAAAGCGGCCGTCCTCGCCGTACAGGCGGACAAGCTTGGAGCACTCGGCAGGCGTGAGCAGCGGTGGCGTGGCGGCGTAGCCCCACTCGTCCAGCGAGCGTTCCAGGGCCGCCCAATCGAGCTGGCTCAGCCGCTCCGCCACGTTGCTTGCCACTTGCTGCCGAGCATAGCCCGCTCGGCAGGCCTGGCGCCGCGGCCGATCAGCGCGCGCGGGTTTGTTTGAGGTACATCAGCACCGCTTGCACGCGAGGGGAAACGGTGCGATCGGCA
>DAIUFO010000233.1:4554-6210 GCA_036844545.1 Chloroflexota bacterium | reverse complement strand
TCCTGGCTGAGCCCGGTGACCGGTGCAACACTCGGCAGCTCGACCCGGCCGCCGTGGATGCGCTCGGCCAGGTCCAGCATGGCCCGCGCGGCACGGCCGCTCGCGTGGAACACGGCCACGTGGTGCTCACGCAGGGCCCGCGACAGCCGCTTGTGGTCGTCCGGAATGAGCCCCGCCAGCCTGCGCCTGAACACGAACTCGATATGCCGCCGCGGGTGATGCAGGCGGCGGTTGTGGCGGTTGACCACCAGCGCGATGCGCTCGGCCGCCACGCCCGGCTCGTTCTTGAGCAGCGTGAAGGCGTCCTGGCCGTGCCACAGCCCGACCAGGTCGGCCGGCATCACCAGTAGGACCAGCCCGGCCCGCCGCAGGATGGCCCGCTGCACCGCGGTGAGCCCGAGCTCTGCCGCGCCCACATCGACGACTACATAGCGGTAGCGCTCGTGCAGCTCCGGCAGCAACCCCTCCATGAAACGTGGGCTGATGCGGCCGGCCATCTCCGGCTTGGGCACCCCGCACAGCGCCATGGCCAGTGGGCACCGTGGCGACAGCGGCTGCAGCTCGCGGTCCAGCGCCCGCGCCCAGTCCCGTTTGGTCTGCGGCTCGGCGTGGGCCACCATGTACAGGCAGCGCTTGCGGTCCAGGTTGAGGGCCACCCCGAGGCTCGGTCCACGCAGATCGGCATCAGCGACCACCACCGGCCCGGCGCCGCTCAAACAGGCGGCCAGGTTGATGGCCAGGGTGGTGCGGCCGGCGCTGCCGTGCCCGCCGGTAACGGCGATGACGCGGTCCAGGACCACCTCGACGGGCGATCCCTGTGCCGGCTCGGCAGCTTGGATGGTCTCCGGGGCTGCCAGGGCCGGTGCAGCGGGACGCTGCCCGCCGAGGGCCAGCTCGACGGCACGCAGAATGGCCGGGGCTTCGGTGCCGGGCGGCAGGACGAAGGCACGGTGCCCGGCCGGCAGCGGCAGGCGCTCGTCCGCCAGCAGCACCACCGGGCTGCCGGGCAGCAGCAGCTCGGCCAGGGCCGCGCCGTCCAGCCGGTGCAGGTTGGCCGAGGCCACGATCAGGTCAGGTGCGTGCGCGCGGGCCGCGGCCAGCAGCTCCTCGGCCGCCAGGCAGCGGCGCACCACCGTGTGGCCGGCCTCGGCGCAGCCGGCCATGAGGGTGTGCTCGAGCTGGCCGTCGCCCAGGCCGAGCAGGATGCGCGCGGGCGGCCGATCGACGGCTGGGACCGCCGCCGGCAGGGCCGGGTCCTGCACCGGCGTCATGACTGGGAAGCGGGCGGTAATAACAGGGCGTCCAAATCGGAGTTCCAGCGCGCCTGCCCTAAAGCAACCGCCTGGTCGTCGTTGACGATCAGGGTGAGCGACGCCACGGGCCCGCGGCTGGTCGAGCTGCTGCCGGACGTAATGGACGCGCTCTCGCCGTAGCCGACGTCGTAGACGCGCACCCGCAGCAGGATGATGGTCGTCTTGGAGTCTGGATGGCCGCGATCCGAGGTGGCCACGATCTTCACGTCGTCGCCTGGCTGGACATGGCCGCCGGCGGCGTTGGTGGGCGAGATGGGGATGGTCATGGCCGACTCCCCCGGCCCCAGCGCCGGCCGGCCGCTCAGCTGGGCGCGGACCAGCAGCTGGTGGGCGTGCACCGGCT
>DAIUFO010000233.1:0-4544 GCA_036844545.1 Chloroflexota bacterium | reverse complement strand
CCTTCTCGTTCGCGCGCCGCGCCGCCCGGCGGGGGCGACAGCTCGCCGCGGACCCGAGCTTGCCGACGGCGCTGCTCAGCGCATCCGCGGGCAGGACGGCCTGGTAGACGTCGTCGTCCACGCGCACGTCCGTGGTCGCCAGGTCAGCGGGTGTGAGCACGGCCCCGGCGGGCAGGTCCCGGGTGGCCACCAGGACGGGCCGCGTGGTCGACGTCACGGTCCGCCACACGGCAAAGCCGCTGGCCACGGTCAACAGCACCAGCATGATGCCGATGGCCACTCGCGCGTCGATGCGCAGCGGTCGCCGGATGGCCAGGTTGTCCGTCAGCCCGACAGCCAAACCGACCCTCCCTGCCGGCCATCGCTCCGGAACAACGCCGGGCGACGGACCGCTCCGAAGCGAGCGCGATGCCCGATCACCCTGGTGGGAACATCACCGTCTTGTGCCAGATGATGAGCTGCTGTCCTGTGGTTGCGCACCCTGGGCCGATCCTGCTGAAACTACTTACAAATGGGAAGTGCGCTGCTGCTCGCATAGCTCATGCCATGTCTGCGTCACCGAGCATAGGCTGCGTGAGCCACCGACGCGGCGGCAGCATTCCGTCCGGGTTCTCCCCAGGCCACAATCGCCGGCGCGAGACCGGGCCGGCAACCGCTACGTCTCCAGTCCGTGGAGACCCGGACCGGCGCACGCCGCAGTATTCTGAAGTAGTTCTGATATCCTTGAAAGCGTGCGTGTAATTGAGCGCCCGTTTTCGGATCTGCTCCGCCATCCCAAGGACGTGGCCGGCGACGTCGAGAATGGTGACGTGCTCCTGCGCCGTCGTGATCAGCCGGACCTGCGGCTCACCCGCGCCGATCGCGAGAGCCAGCGGACGGCGGCGTTCGGCGCGCTGGCGCGCGCATTTGGGCATCTCGCGGCGCACAACCCCGGCGAGGTGGCCGGCATGCTTGCCGACGCGTTCGCCTGGACCGAGTTCCTCCCGGAGAGCGACCGCCGGCTGTTCGCCACCGAGTTCGCTCGGCTGCTCACAGCGACGGCCGAGGTCGATAACTATGCACCACTCAGCCAGCTCGTCCATGAGTGGCGCGCCACTGCCGAGGTGCACGCCGACCCGGCGCTAGCCCGCCGGCTGCGTCGCCCCCTCGAGGCCGCCGGCGCAGCAGTCCCCGCACCACGGAGCTGACCCCTGCCGAAGCGCCGGGAGCGCGTTGGCCCGCCGCCCGCCAGCGGCGGTTGGGATTTCCGCTATGCGACCAGCGACGCCGTTAACGGCTGGGACAAGGTTTGCACCACCGCCCCCGCCAATGCCCGAGTCGCCTGGGAACGCATCACCGCTGACCCCCGCCACCGCGACGACCGCCAACACCCACTCAAGGGCAGTCTCGGCAGTCGAACTGTCAACGGCGAGGCGATGGAACAATGGCAGTACGAAGTCACGAGCGGCGGGCGGCTCTGGTACTGCATCGACGACCAACAGCGCACCGTGTGGCTCACAGACGCGATGCCCGGACACCCAAAGATCACCGAATAGCCCACCGTGCACCGCATCTGCCGTACATTCCAGCAGGGCCGCAAGGCGAGGCCGGTCAGCGACTGCTCATCGACTGAGGCCACGCGCCCGGCGTTTTACGTCGACCACGAGGCCTTCGGATCGACGGTGCGCCGATGGATGGATGCGGGTTGCAGACCCGAAGCCGCGAGCCGCCTGCCGGCGATTGCCGGCGGGTGCGCCATAGAACCGGTTGGTTGAAATATCTTACATGTCAGTCGTATACTTGCTGCATGGGAACGGCTACCGAAAAGCTGACGTTCGAAGTTCCGGTCGCCCCGGCCGCATCCCGCGAAGTCGAGCGACGACGCAAGCGGGTCCTGTCGCTGCTGGTTCGGAATGCCGCGAGCGCGCTCGAAGCCATGCCGCCCCAGACGCTGGCCATTCTCGAGAAGCGCCTCGACCAGCCTGCTGCGCAGGCCTCTGGCGAGGACCAGGCGTTTGTGACCCGGATCACCGGCGGCAAGACGTACTCAGCGGAAGAGGCCGCGGTGCTCGAGGCGGCAGCCCTGGTGCGCTCATTTCAGCGCCGCCAGGAACTGCTGCGAGATTCGCTGTCTGTGGCGCAGGTGGCGAAGGCCCTCGGCGTCTCGCGCCAGACCCCCCACGACCGGGCCCGAGCTGGCACGCTGCTCGGGATTCTCGATAACGGCACCTGGCGGTTCCCGCGCTGGCAGTTCGACCCCGATGAACCGAACGCCGTCGTCCGCGCACTGCCGCAAGTGCTGGCGGCACTGGAGGTCTCGCCGCTGGCCAAGGCGGCCTGGCTGACCCAGCCCAACCGCGCGCTGGGCAACAGCTCGCCGCTGCAGACCCTCAAGGCTGGCAACGTCGCGGCCGTCCTGGCCGAAGCGCGAGCCGTGGCAGCGACGTAGGGCTGCGGCGGCCACGCGCTCAGCAGAGCGAAGCAACCCCATCATCGCGGACATCCCGGCTGGTACAACGCTCGTCCGCATCTTTCGGCCGCGCGCTCCGAGCGACAGCGCCGTCACCTTCCGAGCGGTCGGTCCTATCCACCGCTTCGATCATCATCGAGCGCGTGTCGTGCCCGCGGAAGACCCCGAACGCCACATCCTCTACGGCGGCTTCACGCTGTCCTGCTGCCTGGTAGAGGTGTTTGGCGATACCCGGCGGATTGAGGTCGAGGACTGGTTCCTGGCCGAACTCACGCCGACGCGACCGCTCAGGCTGCTCGACCTGCGGCGTTCGGGCGCGATGCGTGCCGGACTCACCGCGGCTGTTGCCAAGATCCCGGACCGCGCAAGCACGCAGCAGGTATCCCGCTCCATCTACGAGCACCCGGGACGCTACTCGGCCGTCGACGGCCTGATATGGCTCAACGCCCACAACGACGAGGACGCGTGGGCGCTGTACGAGCGCGCCGAGGACGCCCTCACCATAGCGCGGTCCCTCCCGTTGGGCGATCCTCTCCTGGCTGCGGCGATCGCGGCCGCCGCATTCGAAAACAACCTCGATATCCCAACGCCGTAGCCAAGCTGGCCATCAAGCCGGACGGCACGTACCCCTGAGCGTGTTGGCCCACGGTGTTGGCGGGCCGGCCGGAGGAGTCTGGTGCGAAGCCCTTGCGAACCTGCATGGCATGGACACCACGGGCCGACCGTCCTGGCTCGCCGAATCCTCCGCTACATCGAGCTGTTCATCGAGCGCCACGGCCGCGTTCCGACCACTCGGAACATTGCGGGCGGCGTGGGCCTTCGGTCCTCCGCGTACGTCTACAGCCTGCTGCTCGGCATGCTCCGGCGCGACATCATCAGCATCTGGTTGCCGTTCCGCAGACGAAGGGCCCGGCGGGCTCATCCGGCTCAGGGCATGGTAGGCCGGTCGAGTCCGCGCCAGAGGTCGTGCTGCAGCCCGGCGGGGTGTCTGCCCCTATCCTGAGTTCGTGGCGAACACGGACCGGCTCCTCCGGGGCAGGCCGCTGGGCCTGGGTCTTATCCTGGTCGAGAAACTGGCCGCCACCGCGTTTTTTGCGGTCGCGCTCGGCGTATTACTCGCGCTGTACGCGCGAGGCATCACCGACCCCGCACAGCAGTTGTTGGGCGGCGAGCTCCAGGAAGACCCGCGTGATCGCCTGGCCCTGTTCCTCCTCGTGCACCTACCGGTAGTGTCGAAGTCGTCCCTGCTCGGGCTGGCTTTGGCGTCATTCGCCTATCTTGTCCTTGAGGCGGTCGAGGCTGTGGGGCTGGTGCTCGGCCGGATGTAGGTGGAATGGCTGATCGTGGTCGAGACCGGGCTGTTCCTGCCCTTCGATGTCTGCGAGCTCAGCCTGTACTGAACGCCACTCAAGATCGCCACCCTGATGGCCAACCTACTCATCCTGGCGTATCTGGTGCGTCGCCGGCTCCGTCAGCGGCAGACCACCAGACGGCCCAGGTTCTCGCTGTCGTAGCGTCATCGCCGGGCGTGGTCGGCCCGGGACATCCCTCGTTCAGGCCGCTGCCAGATACGAGTGCCCCCGATGACGGCCTCGATTCGCCCGCTCGACCGCGCGGCAGCCGTATACTGGCTGCTGGTTTCATCTCCCGTTAGGAGAGCGGTTGCCCGATGAGGAATACATCACCGTGGCTGCAGCTGCCAGGCAATCCGGCCTATCCGAACGCTGGCTTCGCCAGCTGCTGCAAGACGGAGCCATCCCCGGCACCAAGCCGGGGCATGACTGGCTGGTAAAGCTCAGCGCGGTGATGGAGTACCGGCGCCAGGGCCGGCGGCCGGGGCGACCAAAGCGGAAGCCCTGACGCGGCCCACCCGGAACGGTCCTCAGCCAATACAACCGATATCGGCGTAATTATCGGGTACCATTTCCGCTCGGGAGAGATGGAGCCGGCTAGCACGGGCCCCGGGCCGTTAAGAGCCCAGGGCTCCGCCGGGTCCCACGCTCCCTGCGACGATGGCCCACCGACTCCTCATCATTGACGACCATCCCCTGGTCCGCCAAGCGTTGGCTGAGCAGTTCCAGGCACACGGCTACGT
>DAIUFO010000232.1:0-6210 GCA_036844545.1 Chloroflexota bacterium | reverse complement strand
CGGTCACGCCGCGCATCAGCATTTTGCCGGTCTCGCCTTTGACCTTGAGCGCCTGCCTGCCCAGCTGGCCCACGGCGAATGTCGTCTTCAGCAGGACGATCGCCCCGATCAACTTGGCGATGGGCGAGATGTGGCCGAGCGTCCACAGCGCCGCCCATGTCAGGCCGAACGACAGCACCACGCCAACAAATACCAGCCACGCTCCCCAACGAAGCTTGGCCTTATCAGCGGCGGGCTGCCGCCGTTCGAAGGCGGCGATGAGCCTGCCCATCCACACCACCGGGTGAAAGCTGGTGGGCGGCTCGCCGACCAGCAGGTCGAACGCGATGGCCCCCAGCACGACCAAAGGGTTCATAGCGGATCCTGGTCCTCTGGCGACACCAGCCCCAAATGCAGCCGGGCTTCGCCGACCAGGTACAGGCTGCCGGTGATCAACGCGAGCTCCCGCTCGCCCTGGCTTTTGAGGGCCTCGCCCAAATCGGCCGCGATCCGAGCCCGCTGAAAATGCTCCGCGATGGCCGCCGGGTCGGCCGATCGGGGATGCTTCGACCGAATGAGCACCACCTCGTCCGCAAGCTCGTTCAGGATGGCGGCCATGCTCGGGATGTCCTTGTCCGCCGAGAAGCCCACAATCGCCCGCAGCCGCTCGTAGCCGAAGTGCCTCCGTACTGCTGCCGCCAGCTTTTCCATGGAATCCACGTTGTGCGCACCATCCGCCAGCACCAGCGGCCGCTCGCGTAGAATCTCCAGCCGTCCCGGCCACTGCACCCGCTCCAGGCCGGCGGCGGTGGCCGAGGACGGCAGCCGGAGCTCCTCGGCGGCGGCGATGGCGAGGACGGCATTGGTGAGCTGATGCTCGCCCAGCAATGGGAGGCTGAAGGTGGTGTCATGCGGCCAGTTCGGGCAATACAGCCAGTTACCTCGTGCGTCCATGGACTCGGGTTCACGCGGGACGCGAAAACACTGTCTAACGTTGGGCACCCGCTCGCCGGCGACGATTCTGTCTGTCGACTGTGTCAGCTCCGGCTGGTGCACCTGGAGCAACAGCGCTCCACGCTCGTCGGCGACTTGCTGGAGCGCCGCGAGCGCTTCGGGTTGTTGCGGGGCGCTGACGACCACCTTGCCGGGTTTGATGATGCCTGCCTTCTCGGTGGCGATGGACGTTAGGGTCGGCCCCAGCACTTCCGTATGGTCGTAGCTGATGGACGCGATAACCGACACTTCCGCGTCGAGCACGTTGGTCGCGTCGAGCCGCCCGCCGAGGCCCACCTCGATCACCGCCAGATCGGCCGCGTGATCGGCAAAATAGCCGAACGCCAGCAGTGTTCCCAGCTCGTAGGTCGTGGGCGGCCCCAGCTCGGCGTCGTAGCGATCCACGAGCGCGCGCACGGCCAGCATGCGCTGCTGGAACTCTTCGCGCGAGATCAGCTGCCCGTCGATGCGCATCCGCTCGCGGTGACTATTCAGGTGCGGGGTCGAGTACAGCCCGGTGCGAAGTCCCGCCGCCTGCGAGATGGCGGCGATCATGGCTGCCGTGGAGCCCTTGCCCTTCGTGCCGGCGATGAGCACCGACCGCCAGCGCTCGTGTGGGTTCCCGGCGAGCTCCAGGAGCCGCCGGACGCGCGTCAGCCGCATATCGGTACGCGGCGTCATGCGCGACACCTCGTAGTTAGCGAACGAGTAGAGGTAGGCCAGGGCCTCCTCGAACGTGGTCATGCGACCAATGGCACCAAGGTGAACAGGGTGACGATCTGCGCCACCTCATTGATGGCGCCATAGCAGTCGCCGGTCAAGCCGGGCAGGCGCGTCATGAGGTACATGCCGGCCAGTATCGCGCTGGCCAACCCGGCGCCCGCGCTGAACAGTCCAGCCGGGCCCAGCAGCCCGTAACCCAGCGCAAAGGCCAGCACACAGTTGACTATCCCGGCCCAGCGCCCGTGGTGCTCCCGGAAGTCCTTGCCCAACCCCACGGGTCGGGCATAGGGGAACAGCGTCACCGCCAGCACCATGCCGGCACGTGACGTTGTGGCCATCAGCAGCAACGCCGCGAAATGGTGCGGGCCCGTCAAATCCACCGAGCAGGCCCACCACAGCAGCAGGTCCAGCACGCCGGCGGCTACCGCGAACGCCCCACTGCGGCTGTCGCGCATGACCTCCAGGCGCTGCTCCGGCGTGCGGTGGCTGAAAATGCCGTCGCAGGTATCGAGCAGGCCGTCGAAATGCAGCCCGCCCGTGGCCAGCAGCAGGGCCACGAGAATCAGCACGTTGGTGATGGCCGAGGGCCACCACGGTTTGGTGATGAAGTCGATGACCACCAGCAACCCACCGATGATCAGGCCGATGAGCCCGAAGAAGTAGAGGCTGCGTCCGCGATCCGCCGGCTCGTCGGCGCTAGGCAGCGGCAGCCGCCACACGGTCAGGAAACCGAGGGCGGTGACGAAGGCTCTAATCGGCAGCTTGAGCCGCTGCGTGCTCCGAGGCTTCCGAAACCCTGGCGTCGCCAAAGGTAGCCATCTCGGCCAAGATCTTGGCTGCGGCCTCCACGATCGACATCGCCAGCGCCGCGCCGGTGCCTTCCCCCAACCGCATGTCGAGCGACAGCAGTGGCAATTGTCCGAGCTGGTTCAAGACGATGGTGTGCCCAACTTCCACCGATCGATGCGCCGCGAAGGTGTAGTCCATCGCGCTCGGGCAGAGCTTGGCAGCCACGAGCTGGCCCGCGCCAGAGATGAAGCCGTCCACCAGCACCGGCACCCGTCGGGCCGCGCCGCCCAGGATCAGCCCGGCGATGCCGGCGATCTCGAAGCCGCCAACCTTGGCCAGCACGTCCAGCCCATCGTTGGGATCCGGCTCGTTCAGGCGCAGCGCCTGCTCGATGATGGCCACCTTGCGCTCGAACTGCTCGTCCGACACACCTGTCCCGCGCCCGGTCACCTGCCGCACTGGGTGGCCGGTGATCGCCGCCACCACAGCGCTGCTGGCGGTGGTGTTGCCGATGCCCATGTCGCCTGTCGCCAGCAGTGTGGCGCCCGCGTCGATCTCCTCATTGGCCGCGGCGATCCCCCGCTCCACGCAAGCGACGGCCCGTTCGCGGGACATCGCGGGTCCTCGGGCGATGTTGCCGGTTGGCTGGCCCACGCCCATGTCCACGACACGGACGTCGGCCCCCACGTGCCGCGCCAGCACGTTGATGGCTGCTCCGCCGGAAGCGAAGTTGGCCACCATCTGCGGCGTCACCTCAGCCGGATAGGCGGACACGCCCTCAGCCGTGACGCCATGGTCGGCGGCGAACACCACCACCACCTTGCGCCCGATCCGCGGCACCGCCTGACCGGTGATCCCGGCCAGCCGAATGGAGATGTCCTCGAGCCGGCCCAACGCCCCTTGCGGCTTCGTCAGCACATCCTGCCGCGCGCGCGCGGCGGCCATAGCTGCTTCATCCAGCGGCCGCACCGCGGCAATCGTGTCGCTGAGCAAGCTCACAGCCACTACACGCCTGCTGGCGCTTTGGTCCGCAGGTCCTTGCGCGAGGACACGACTTTGTTGAGCGCGTTCACGTAGGCCTGGGCGGAGGCGATGAGGATGTCCGTGTCCGCGCCGCGGCCGATGAAGGATTCGCCCTGGCTCTCCACCCGAATGGTTACGTTGGCCACCGCGTCGATGCCCTCGGTCACCGATTGGACGGTGTACTCGATCAGCTTGTTCGGCACGCCGACCACCTTGTTGATGGCCTTGTAGGTGGCGTCAACCGGGCCGGTGCCAATTGCCGATTCGGAGATCTCGTCGCCCTCGGCGTTGACCAGCCGCACCGAGGCGGTGGGCATGCCTTGCGGGAAGGCGGTGTTGATGTTGACCGCCTGGAGCTTGATGGCCTCGTGGGCGATGCGCATCTCGTCCGACACGATGGCCTCGAGGTCGAGGTCGGTGACCTCCTTCTTCTTGTCGGCCACCTCCAGGAAGCGGACCCAGGCCTTGGCCAGCTCTTCGGTCGACAGGACGAAGCCCAGCTTCCCCAGCCGGTGCTGGAACGCGTGCCGGCCGGAGCGAGCAGTGAGCACGATGTTGCTCTCCACCCAACCGACCTCTTCGGGCGTCATGATCTCGTAGTTCAGCCGGTCTTTCAGGACGCCGTCCTGGTGGATGCCGGACGCGTGGGCGAAGGCGTTGGCCCCGACGATGGCCTTGTTGGCTTGCACCGGCATCGACATCAGCGCGCTCACCAGCCGGCTGGTCTGCACCAACTGCGTAGCATCGACGCCGGTGTCCAAGCCGTAGGCGTGGAGGCGTTTCTTGATGGTCATGACGATCTCTTCGAGCGAGGCGTTGCCCGCCCGCTCGCCAACGCCGTTGATGGTGCACTCGATGCGCCGTGCGCCGTTCAGCACGGCCGCGATGGAGTTGGCCACGGCGTTGCCGAGGTCGTTGTGGCAGTGCACGGAGATGATCGCGTCCTTGGCGTTGGGGACGTTCTTGAACACGCTGGCGATGAGCTCGCCCCACTCGTTGGGCAGCACGTAGCCGGTAGTGTCCGGAATGTTGACCACGGTGGCGCCGGCCTTGATGACCTCGTGGATGGTCTCGTACAGATACGCTGGGTCGGCCCGGCCGGCATCCTCAGGCGAGTACTCCACCTGCTCGCAGTAGCGCTTAGCGTACTGGACCGCCTTGATGCCCTGCTTGAGCACATCGGCCCGGTTGCTGCGCAGCTTGCGGTCGATGTGGATGTCCGAGACCGACAACACGATGTGGATTTGCTTCTTCTCGGCGTCCTTGATCGCCTCCCAGACCGCGTCGATGTCCTTCTCGATGGCGCGGCCAAGGCCGGTGATCATCGGCCCTCGGACTTGCCGGGCGATGGTCTGCACGGCCTGGAAGTCGCCGGGGGACGAGATCGGGAAGCCGGCCTCGATCACGTCCACGCCCAGCCGGGCAAGCTGATGGGCGATCTCGATCTTCTCGGGGAAGGTAAGGGAGCATCCGGGGCTTTGCTCGCCGTCCCGCAATGTGGTGTCGAAAATCGCGATCTTGTCCATCACTGTTAGCTCCTTTTCTCTGGGGTTCCCTCACCCTAACCCTCTCCCGTTGCGACGGGCGAGGGGACTTCTGGACTTTTGTTAGTGGCCGCCGGCTTTGATCCAGGGCATCATCGAGCGCAGCTCTTTGCCGACGCGCTCCAGCTCGGACTCGGCGCCGCGTTTGCGCAAGGCCAGGAAGCCCGGCCGGCCAACCTGGTTCTCGGTGATCCACTCTTTGGCGAAGGCGCCGGTCTGAATCTCGTTCAGGATGCGCTTCATTTCCTTTTTGGTCTCTTCGGTGACAATGCGCGGGCCGCGAGTGTAGTCGCCGTATTCGGCGGTGTCGGAGATGGAGTAGCGCATGCGTGACATGCCGCCTTCGTAGATCAAGTCCACAATCAGTTTCATCTCGTGGATGCACTCGAAGTAGGCGCTCTCGGGTGCGTAGCCGGCCTCGACCAGCGTCTCGAAGCCGGCCTGCATCAGCGCCGTCACGCCGCCGCACAGCACCGTCTGCTCGCCGAACAGGTCGGTCTCCGTCTCCTCGCGGAAGGTGGTCTCAAGGATGCCGGCGCGGCCGGCGCCAAACGCCTTGCCGTAGGCCAGCGCGTTCTGCATCGCTTTGCCCGACGCGTCCTGGTGAATGGCGACCAGGCAGGGCACGCCCTTGCCGTCCACGAACTCCTCGCGGCAGCGATGGCCTGGCGCCTTGGGCGCGATCATGGCCACGTCCACGTCCTTGGGCGGAACGATCTGGTTGAAGTGGATGGTGAAGCCATGGGCGAACATCAGTGTCTTGCCCGGCTTCAGGTGCCGCTCGACGTCCTGCTTGTAGATGCCCGATTGCAGGTGATCGGGCAGCAGCACCATCACCGTGTCGGCCCATTCGGCCGCCTCGTCGGTGCGCATCACCTTCACGCCGTCCTGTTCGGCCACTTTCCAGCTCTTGGAGTCCGGATACAGCCCGACGCCCACGTCGAGGCCGCTGTCCTTCAGGTTGAGCGCATGGGCGTGGCCCTGTGAGCCATAGCCCAGGATCGCGATCTTCTTGCCTTTCAGCAGGTTCAGATCGGCGTCTTTGTCGTAATAAACCCTAACTGGCAATGAAAGCTCCTTATTCGTCGTCGGCGACGCGTGTCGCGCCGCTCACGCCGCGCAGCATGGCCACGCGCCCCGTGCGTGAGATTTCCTTGAT